>JAKPTH010000233.1 GCA_029571125.1 bacterium | reverse complement strand
GGCAGAAACATATTCGTATCGGTATTTTTATGTCTTACCGGCGCGGCGGTTATTGTATTACTCATTCTCAGTAACCTCCTTTAAACGGTTGAACATTTCGACTATCGAGATATCGGCGGTGCAGTTGCGGTAGCAGCGTGCGCAGCCGGTGCATCCTGATTTGTTGAATTTTTCTTTTATGTATAAGCCTTTTCTCATAAGGCGGTGACGGAGCCTTTCCGCCACGTGTTCGCGGAAGTTTTCGCCGCCGGCGACTTCTGCGAACTGAGGAAGCATGCAGCTGTCCCATTCGCGCTCGCGCGAGCCTTCCTGAAGGTTCAATTTCACTTTTTCGGTGATGTTGAAGCAGTAGCAGGTGGGGCATACGAGGTTGCAGGTGCCGCATGCGAAACATTTATCGGCGTATTCTTTCCATACAGACGAGTTGTAGGTTTTAGGCATGAGTTTAGCGAGCTGTTCGACGTCCTGTTTCATTTCGCTCGTAAACGACTCTACGCGTTTTTTCTCGACGACTTTCAGCTGGTCGAGTTCGGCTTTGGACGCTTCGGCGGGTTTTGCGTATTTAGCTAAAAGATCTTCGCCGCGTTTGGTGCCGATCGATACCAGGTATTTGTGGCCGATATTTGTGAAAAATAAATCATAAAGGGCTTCTTTTTTAGAGATTTTAGCTTCGTTATGCACCTGTTCGTCCACGCCCATTTTATTGCAGAAGCAATCCGGGTCGGGCATGCAGGAGACGCCTATCAATATGGCTTTTTTACGTTTTTCGAGATAATTGGGGTCTTTATTGGTATCTTCGAAAGCGTTATCGAGCATTGAAGTGGCGTATAAATCGCATGCGTGCATACCGAATAAAATCGCTTCCTGTGAATGGTTGACGAATTTCGGATCAGGGTTTGCGGCTAATTTGAACTCAATAAGGGTTTCGGTAGGAGGCAGGAAATATTTTTTAGGAGAAGAAATTGTCGTCGGATAGTCTAAAACCATCTCTTTGTGATCTAAAATGCGGTCCCACCCGAATTGTTTGTCTTTAGCCACAACGCCGTAAACAACGTTGTTTTTTACCAGGTTTTCAGCAAAAAGAGCCAGCTCGGCCCTTGTCATTGCCTTATGCATTTATGTTCCTCCTTTTTAGGATTGTAATTGATCGTTTTGTTTTCTTTGATTATTTACCGGAAATGTTATTGTAAATTCAGAGCCGCGTCCCGGTTCTGAGTCTATCGAGATGGTTCCGTTGTGATATTCCACGATTTTTTTTGTGATAGCCATGCCCACGCCTGTGCCGTTAGTGGTATGTTTTTTTGATATGGAAGTGCGGTGGAATTCCTCGAAAATAAGATTATGCTCTTCTTTTGGAATGCCGATTCCGCTGTCTTTACATTTGAAAACCACCGTGCCGTCTTTTCTTTCAAGCGATATATCCACGGTGCCGTCTTTATGGTTGTATTTGACCGCATTCGATATCACGTTTATTATCACGTTGTCGAGGTATTCGGCGTCGCCGTCGATTATAAAATCTTCGTCTTTGCCTTTGATGGTTTCACTGATCGTCACCGAAGCGGCTTTGGCCTGAACGTTCATGGTTTCTACCGCTTTTTTAAGTTTTTCGAGCAGAGATACTTTTTTAAATTCTTTTGCGCCAAATCCCGTCTTTATTTTAGACAGGTCGAGAAGGTCGGTTACGAGTTTTAAAAGGCCCGCGGCGCGCGTTTCGACTTTGGCGATCTGTTCCTTCGCCTTGTCGTCCACCGTGGCTCCGCTGTAACCGCCCGTAAGCGATTTTAGCATGAATTGGATCGTTCCCAGAGGCGATTTAAGTTCATGCGCTACCACCATTACGAATTCAGACTTTTTAGCGTCAAGATCGACCAGCTTCATATTGGTTTCCAGAAGGAGGTTTTCTTTGAGCCTTAACCTCTGCGATATGGAAGTGGTTATATAAGCCGTGATTATCATGGTG
>JAKPTH010000215.1 GCA_029571125.1 bacterium | reverse complement strand
AGGTCCTCGGCGTAATCGCCGGCGGATTTGTCGGTGGCGCCGAAGCAGTGGTGCTCCGAAAGATAGCCGTATCTTTTTTTGTCGTCAGGCTGCGCTATGCCTACTGAAGCTGCGATAAGACGGTTGGGCTCGTTGGTGGCTATGTCGGCGAGCACGACGAAGGTGATCTGGCCGGGCTTTAATTTAGGCGAGGCGACTTTTTCGGTAAGTATCTTAGCGCCGGGAGGGAATATAGAAGAAACGCGCACGAGATTATATTGAGCTATCTTAGCGTTTCTTAAAGCCATTTCGAACGACTGAAGTTTCTCTTTTGATTTTCCGACACCTTTAGTTAAAAAAAGCCCCTTGGGAACAAAATCCATCTTTCTTTTTCTCCTTCTTCTTGATAAGCTTTAGCGCTTCGGTTAATTTAATGTTTTTATTATATCATTATAAAAAAGCAAATGCAATATTTTTTTACGTTTACTTAGGAATACCAAAACACATGGTATCCATTTTTTGAGGAAGAAAATGCTTAAGATTCTGTCTGGAAACAAGGGAGTGAATAAAATAAGGGATATGTTTAAAACAGGGTCGGCGTTATTGAACGTCTGTCTGGTGAGGGTCTTGTATTCGTTAAAGGATCTTGAATGGCATCCGCAGCGGATGCCGCGTTTTCGATAGGTTGCATAAAAAAGGGAACCTCCTGTATAATTAGTTTGTCACAACACAAAAACACAGGAGGTGGTCGATATCAACCAATTATATTATAACTATTTTTTCTTGATTTGTAAAATGAAAGATTTCGAAAAAGTAAAATTCAGGTTAGACATGGTCAATTATGCCCTCGAACACGGCGTGGTCGAGGCGGCCGAGTATTTTAACACGTCCCGTAAAACGGTCGGCAAATGGAAGAAAAGATTTGAAAAATCAGGCATAAAAGGCCTTTATGATCAATCCCGGCGACCGCATACCTCTCCGAGGTCCCTTAAAGCCGATAAAATCGAGAAAGTTATTGAGATAAAGAAATACTTCGGCAATATTTCGACCAAAAGGCTTGCTAAAATGAATATTCTGCCTTGCTGCCATGAGACGGCCAGAAAGCACTTGAAACTTAACGGCTACGGCCGCGGAGATAAAGTCAAAAAATATGTGGCCAAAAGATCTTTGCGTGAAATGAAAGAAAAATGGGATGTTTTCGAAGAGATAGTCGTCGATACCAAATACCTGTGGGATATGCCGAATTATTTCAAATACATGAAATATTATGGGCTTCCAAGGTACCAGTATACGGCCAGAGACGTTAAAAGCGGCATGTTGTTTACCGCATATTCAAACCAGATAAGCCTGGCACACTCAAAGGTTTTCGTTAAGACCATCGTTGAATTTCTACGCAAAAACGGCGTGGACGTTACGAAAACTACTTTCCAGTACGACAACGGTTCTGAATATGTAGCGTGCGTCAGGGCAAAGGAAATTTCAAGAATGGAGCAGGCTTTAAAAGAACTGGGCGTCGGCTATCAGAGAATCCCCGTCGGTCGTTGGTCTTATAACTCGGACGTCGAAACCGTTCATAGCATAATGGAATACGAGTTTTTTGAGATCGAGCCGTTCAAAAGCCGAGAAGTGTTTTTTGAAAAAGCAGCGTGTTATTGCCTTTTCTTTAACAACTTCAGGCAAAACAGCAACAGAGACTACAAAACGCCTTCTGATTATATCCAGGAAGCCGGCTTACACAAGTATCTCAACCTCTGGATGCCGATCGATCTGGATAAAGTCCTGAACATCGAATGCGATGTTATAGCCAAAAGGCAGGCCACTTATGCACAAAATTTATTTGTTGATTATTTGAAAACTTTGTGCCATAATTTGTTGTCTACTAATGTAACCCATGTCTATTGGAACCACTTTTTTACGTTTACTTTATATTTTTTATCGCGTTTTTATCGAATATATCTTCAACCGTCTTGAATTTTAAGCGAAAATATATTAAAATTATCGTCCGGCGGCCCACCGTCACATTCAAAGCCGCCGGGAAATCGCGTAAAAGAATCAAACGATTAGAATATACTAATTAATATAAACGGAGAGCCAAAATGACCGAAGACACAATGAGTTTCGATTTCGATTCGGCCGCGGCCGAATCGCCCGAACAGAAAATAAACCGCCTGACCGAACTTATAAACAGGTGCGATTACGAGTATTACACGCTCAACAGACCGTCGGTCAGCGATCTGGAATACGACCGGGCCATGGCCGAACTCGCAAAACTCGAAGCCGAGTTTCCGCATCTTAAAAAAAACGGCTCGCCGACCGGCAGGGTTTCCGGAACGCCGGCCCGCGAGTTTTCACAGATAACTCACGAAACCAGAATGTTTTCCCTCGCCAACTCATACGGAGTAGAAGACCTTATGGATTTCGAAACCCGCATACTTAAGGACCTTAACACCAACCGGCGGCCCGAAGAAGTTCTCGCGCCGGAAGATATAGATTATTGCGTGGAACTGAAATTCGACGGAGCTTCGATATCCATAAAATACGAAAGAGGCGTTTTTAAAAGCGCCGCCACCCGAGGCGACGGACGCACCGGCGAAGACGTCACTTCGAACGTGGCCACCATAAAGCAGGTTCCGCTAAGGCTCGCCTTCGATTGCGACGTAACCGTCCGGGGCGAAATCTATATGCCGCGGGATGTTTTCGCGCAGCTCAACGCGTCGCGCGAGGAAGCGGGTGAGGCGGTCTTCGCCAATCCCAGAAACGCCGCCGCAGGTTCATTGCGCCAGCTGGATCCCGCCGTAACCGCCTCGCGCAAACTCAATATTTTTTTATACGGCATAGCCGGAACGGTAACGCTTTACGACCGCGAAGGAGATAAATCGGAAAAGCGCTTCGAAACCCATTCCGAATCATTGAAATTCCTTGCCGAAGCGGGTTTAAGAGTCTCCGAAAATTACTCGGTAATAAAAGGCATGGCCGGAGTCGTCGCGCATATAGAAAAATGGAACGAACTCAGACATTCGCTAAATTACGACACCGACGGAATGGTCGTAAAGCTCGACAGCCTCGCATTTCAAAATTCGCTCGGACACACCGCCAAGTCTCCGCGCTTCGCTATGGCCTATAAATACGCGCCCGAACGAGCCGAAACGGTAATAGAAAGCATACAGATCCAGGTGGGAAAAATGGGCACGCTCACTCCGGTGGCAAACCTCAGGCCCGTGACGCTTTCCGGTACGCGCATATCGCGAGCCTCTCTTCATAACGCGGACGAAATAGCGCAAAAAGACATCCGCGAAGGCGATACGGTTATAATAGAAAAAGCCGGTGAAATAATACCGCAGGTTGTAGAAGTGATGCAGTCCCGCCGCCCGGCCGATTCGAAAGAATTCGTTATGCCTTCGACCTGCCCCGCATGCGGCGCGGCCGCCTGCCGCAACGAAGGCGAAGCCGCATGGCGCTGCGTTTCGCTTTCGTGCCCCGCGCAGCTTATAAGAAAGGCCGAATTCTTCGCATCCAAACACGCCCTCGATCTCGAAGGGTTCGGCGGCAAGATCATAGAAACCCTGGTAGAACACAAGCTCATAGAGGATATGGCCGGCATTTTAAAACTGCAGTCCGAAGATTTTTTAAGGCTGCCGCGATTCAAAGACAAACTCGCGGCCAAACTGGCGGGTGAAATTCAAAAAAAGAAAAACACCACGCTTAACCGTTTCATAACCGCTCTTCAGATACCGTTCGTCGGAGAAACCACCGCGGCCGCTCTCGCCGCCCACTTTAAATCCTTCGACCGCCTCCTTGCGGCCACGGCCGAAGATCTTCTTCTGGTGAACGAAATCGGCGAAAAGATCGCTTCTTCGATCCGCCGGTTCTTCGGCGAAGAAAAAAATATGAAAATAATAGAAATGCTCTTCGAAAACGGGCTTAAAATCGAAGCGGTTTCTTCCGTCACGGCAGCTTCCGAAAAGCTCAAAAACAAGTCTTTCGTTATAACCGGAACGCTCCCCGTCCCGCGCTCGGCCGTTGAAGAGCTTATAGAAGCCAACGGCGGCTCCAATTCGTCGAGCGTTTCCAAAAAAACGTCTTTCGTATTAGCGGGCGATTCGCCCGGCTCGAAATACGACAAGGCCGTGAAATTGGGAGTCGCCGTTATCGGCTATGAAGACCTTTTAAAAATGCTGGAATAAAAAGGGCATTCATATAATCCGCCCGGCGCGCACAAAAAAACGGGCCGCCTTTTTCAAGGCCGGCCCGTTTTTCTATACGCTCATATAACCATAAAGCGTTATTTTATTTTACTTTATCGTTGAAAAGCTGTGGTTTATATTTGTCTTTGAGATATTTTTGATATTCTTCGCGCGCGGCCATCTGTTTTTCGCGCTTTAAGGAATTTTCGATCTTCGCCGATTCTTCGGCCAGCTCGCGCTGTTTTCCTTCGATTTTATCGGTGACTTTGATTATATGATAGCCGAACTGGGTTTTAACGATGGGCGAAAGCTCGCCCTTTTTAGTAGCAAAAGCCGCCGTTTCAAACTCTTTCACCATCATGCCGCGGCTGAAAAGACCTAAATCTCCGCCTTTTTCTTTGGAAGGACAGCTGGATTCAGCTTTTGCCAGGTCTTCGAAGCTCTTTCCTTCTTTAAGCTGCTTTTCGATTTCTTTTGCTTTCTCTTCGCTGGCTACGAGTATGTGCGAAGCTTTTACCTGGTCGTCACGGAAGCTGGATTTATTGTCTTCGTAATATTTTTTTACCGCGTCGGGGCTCACCGAAATGTTTTTAAAGACTTCGGTGTCGATAAAAAGTCTCTTTTTCTGCATCGAGCTGATTTTTTCGAGCTCGGCTTTGATTTTTTCGTTCTTATCCGGGGCGAAACCGTTTTTAACGGCATAATCCGAAAGAACATGCGCCTTTAAAAGATTGTCGGCTATCATCGCGCAGTACTGCGGATCGTCAAGCTTATGAACCGCTTTGTTCTGGCTCACTATTTTATCGGTGTCAAAGGCTTTTTTGAGGTCGCCAAGGGTTATCTTGAAAAATTTGGTGTCGTAAATAGCCAGGGAAAGTTCTGACGAGTCGAGCTTGTCTATATCTTTGATTTTGCCGAGACCGACTTCGTTCGTTTTTACTTCGTACTCTTTAGCAGTGTCCTGCCAGTATTTAGTTAAATACTCCTCGAGCTTTTTGTTTTTAAGCTCTTCTCCTATGGCCGGTTTTACATTTTCAAATTCGCTCGTCTTAAACTGCGTCTCCTTGTTTTTGTCGTAATACTCTTTCATTTCCTGCTCGCTTACTTCTACTTTGTGGCTCTGTATTTTTTCGCTCATGTAGAAATGTAGTATGACGCGCTTTTCAATTTCAGCCATAACCTGTTTGAAACGTTCGTTTTCATCGAATTTTTTATCCGCGATTTCCATGTCGAGCATTTTGTCGTCGACCATCTGTTCTAAAAATCTTTCTTTATCGGCTTTTTTGATCGTATTGCGCGGAACGTAAGGCGGTACCTGCTCGTCAAGCTTTGCATTGAAATCTTTCCCTTTTATTTCGGCGGAGCCGATCTTGGCGAGAACTTCATCCGGCGCTATCGTTACGATTTCGGCCGTAGAGGCGTTTACGGCGCCCTCGGCGTCCATAACGTTGAATTTCATATTGTCGACGTTTATTTCCTTCGTGGAGCCGACTTCGCCCGTAGAAGACTCCGCGGCCGAAGACGGAGAAACGCTGGAAAGAATAAACGAAATAACGAACAGCGATAGCATGAATAAAATGTTAAATTTTAAAAAATTCATAAAAACTCCTTAATTTATTTTAATGACCGCATGATTATAGTTTTAATAATGATAATTGTCAAGTGTTTTATTTCAGGGCTTTTTTTCAACTCAAATAAAAAATATGAAAAATAAAAAACGGGCATGCCCTGCCCATTATTTATTTCTAAAAAGATTATAAATATTTATCTGACGGTTTTATTTTCTGAA
Source organism: bacterium (assembly GCA_029571125.1). Classification (GTDB taxonomy): domain Bacteria; phylum Muiribacteriota; class UBA9980; order UBA9980; family UBA9980; genus UBA9980. The sequence continues at coordinate 8,033 of JAKPTH010000215.1, read as the reverse complement.
GTGTCCGCCGGCAAGGAATTTTTAACGCCGGTTTCCGAAGTGGCGGCCGCCGGTGCAACGCCGGGCGTAACGGCCGGCTCTTCGGCCGGTTTGTAAATTTCAAACGAACTTATTAAAATACCCTTTTTCCGGTCTTTTTTTATGAGCTGGCCGGTAATTTTAAACTTCAGCTTAGAATAACCGGCAATCGATATGATCTGGTCGAGAATCGCCTTCGGCCCGATGAGTTTATATACCTCTTTTTTCTCGTCTAAAAGTTCATAAACCTGCTTGGCCTCTTTTTTGGAAGCTTCGTTAAGACGTATGTCGCCGGTTACGACGAATATGGCGTCTTTATTGTCGACGCCAGAAACGGATTCGCTCGTCTGCTGGCCGGAAAATACGGGACCGGCATAGATAAGCATAAGCATCGGCATTAGCAGACATAACGCCAGCGCTTGAATTAATTTGTTTTTCATCTGAGCTCATCCTTTTTTCGGGCGGCGCCCGCGCATGCAGCACGGACGCCGTAGAAATTATTTATTGGAAATGGCGATTATTATTTGCCGGTTTCAGCAGGTTTTTCTTCGGCTTTCGGAGCTTCGGGAGCCTTTACTTCGGCTTTAGGAGCTTCGGGAGCAACCGGAGCTTCAGGAGCTTTTTCCGTTTTAGGAGCTTCTACAGCGGGAGCCGCAGGAGCTGCAGGAGCCGCCGCCGCGCCGACTTCAGCGAATTCTTCAATTTTCAGCGAAGGATAGTAGCCTTTTTTAGCTTTATCTTTTTCCGATAAAGGTTTCGAAGTGCCTTTTACTTTGAAAGTCTTGTTTGCGTAATCGGCTACCGCGAATATGCCGGCTTCTTTTTTGCCTTTGCCTTTTATTATGAAATATTTCTGACCGTCTTCGGCTACGAATAAATCTTTCTTTTCTTCTTTTACGATTTTACCGGTGAGTTCGACGTTAACGAAAGCGCCTTTTTTGTCTTTGCCTTTTTCTTCTTTTTTAGCTTCTTCTGCAGCCATGACAGGAACTGCAAAATAAACCGTCACTAATAACATGAACAATACCGCTAATAATTTTTTCATTATATGAAACACCTCCTAAAAATTAGCCGCATAAAGCGACACTTTTTCAAGAGCAATTTACATGCCATGGGTTGAATTCATAACATATTAAAAATTTATATAAAAAATATAGCTTTTGAGAGATTAAATTTTAAGAATTAATATTCGACTAATAAAAATATCGCTATGTGAGAAAAAATTATCACCGGCAATATTATTTTAGCGTTTTATTTATCTTTAAAACAAGCGAATCGTAAAGAGCTTTATCTAACGGCTCTAACTTTTTTAAATATTCTAACGCCTGAGGCTTTTCTTTAAGCCCAATAAGCAGATTTATTAGATTTACATGCGCATCCACAAAGCGAGGCCCTGAAGTTATAGCCTTTTTTAATAATTCCGCCGCTTTCTGAACGTTTTTTAACTTTGAATAAACGATCGCGCAGTTATTTAAAAATCTGGCGTCGCCGCTGAATTTATCGTATTTTTTTGCAACGTAAGATTCGGCGAGTTCGAATTTTTTAACGCTTATAAAACATGACAATATATTGACCGCAGTATCGCAATCGTTATCCAGATGCTTTTCGGCTTCCATATAATATTCAAGCGCACGTTCGAATTTCAACGAGACCTGATTGGCCATAGCCATCTGAAAGTATGTCAAATGTTTTTTTTCGGCCGAATCGGCCGCTTCAAACGCTTCCAGCAAAAGCTTTTCACTTCTTTCCACGTCGCGCAAACCCTCGAGCCTGGCATAATAATAAAGCGCTTCCCACGGCGTTTGACCTTTGAAAGCGTTTTTTAAAAAACGATCGTGAAATTCTTCGGCAGCACGCCCGCCGAAATCCGGACAATCTTTGAAAAGCTTATATGCCGCCCGAAAATAGCCGCTATAATGTTTTTTATCCGGTGAAAAAGAAAAAAGAAGCGTGCGCGCCTGCGCATAATTTTTTTCGTCAACCTCTTTCGATGCGTCGCTTATAATGCGCGCTTCGGCAGCTAAAACAGCTTCGCCTTCAGCCTCCTCGCCGATTTTTAACACCCGGCCGAGCCCCTTCAAAAGATCGTTTTCACCCTCGCTTACCCTGCCGTTTAACAGCATTCTATAATAAACTTCACGGTAAACCGCTATTTTATATTCGCGCGAATCCGCCTCCAAAGAGGCGTCGCCGCTGAAAATATTGCCGCTTTTCTTTATTTCTTCTATCGTCTCGGCCAGTACGCCCGAATAAAGCCTGTCGCCGATATCGAAAACAGCCTTGAATTCGCCAAAAAGCGTCCTCTCGGCGGAGTCGATCTTGTTGTCGCTCAAAAGCTTTTTGAAAAGTATCTTTAATAGCTCTACTTTATCGATATCATTCTTTTTTTTATCAGATACGCTTTGCATTTTACAGCGGCTCCTTTACCCAGTAAGTGAATTTATTGGATACGCTTACGAAAAAATCGTCTTCCGTCTTCATCTCATGAAATAACGGGTCATACTCTATTACGGTGTTTTTAGGGAATGCCGCCAGATTTAAATGGTCCACGGCCAGATTGCCTTTAATTTTAAGCTTCTTCGCGCCGTTCGAACCGATATTTGGCCCGCTAACAAACGAAATGAGATTTTTGGCCGGATTATAAAACGGATGAAGCGCCACCAGCGAAGCGTTTATCTCTAAATTGTCGCCGGTTATGGCTATGGTGCCCCAGCTGGAATATAGACACAAAAGATCGATAGGACTCGATTTCAAAATTTTTGTCCCTATATAAATGTGACGCGGCACCGGAACCGTGCCCGATGTATCCGGCGCAACCGTTATCGTTCCACAGCCTTTATAAACGAAAGGCGCACCCATCAAGTGAAGGTCGCTTTTTATTATAACGTTGCCGTGCAGGTTTAAAAAATTTACCGTCGTGCCGCCCACGACCGCCTTGGAAACGCTTTTTTTGAAAAATTCCGCCTCGCTGTCATAAATAACGGCGTTTTTGCTCGATATAACCGGCGTGAGCTCTTCATAGCCGCGCGGCGGCGGCACAAGCGTCTGAACCGCTTCCGGAGCGTTCAGAGGCACTTTTACGGCCGCCGGCATCCCTAAATTATACGGCCTCACTAACACTTCTGAATTATAATTGATTCCGGAGCTGCCCGTGACAGTCTGAAATGGCCTGCCGATCGACTTTCCGCCTTCCTCGCGTATGACGCTCGCACCCACTATAAAAAGCGCACTCAACTGCGCGTCGGTGTAAACAGACTCCAGAAAAAGCATGAATGCCTTAAAATCAGGCGCCGGTATATTTTTATTTACGGTATCTTTGGGCGCGGTATAATAAACGCCCGGAATAACAAAGTTGATGTTATATGTTTTATTGTCGGGAGGCGGAATCGTCACGTCCATCGAAAGGGCCGAAAGACTCGAATAACGCTGCCAGACATTGCCTTCGATTATCCCGAACTGCCGCTCGCCCGGCGCCCCGAAAAGATCCAGGCCGCGCCTTTCAATATCCGTGCTGTGATTATAGTGTATAAACGTGTCCCGGGCTATTTTCGTCGCCGAAGAAACGTTCGTAACCGGTGCGTCCTGGCCGTTAAGACTTTCACAGTTGACCCATTTGTACCCGCCGGAAGGCTTCATGACCGTATCCGCGAAAAGAAGCATCGACGCCAGATAATTTGATGTGTGCGCGCCGAAAACCCATTCTTCTTTGGCAAGGTCGTCGAGGTCCGACATGTTTTTAAGCGAAGTTTTAGGCTCTGCGTCCGCATTGACCGGCTTGGATTTTACATAAGGCGCGGTCGTATTCTTGCCGTAAACATACTGCGGATTAAAACCGCAGTTTTTCTTTTTAAATAAAAAAACCGCGTTGTTGGTAAGCTCTGTCCAGGCCGCATCGGTAAGCGGATTGGAAGTGTCGTAAAAAAGACTGCGGTAAAGAGCTTCGAGCTCCTTGGCCGGCATTTTTGCGTCACCGCCGGCCTTGGCGGCTGATTTGGAATTTGAACCCCAAATCTTGTTCACTGCGCCGCCGTTCGACCACACCTCGTCCATAAGGTCGGTATCCTTATCGGATAGGTTTATTATTATCTTTTTGTCGGAATCCATGGGGCCGCCCAACAACACGCGGCCGGCCGGAAGATTGGCTTCAGGCTTCGAATTCACTTTTACATGGCGGTCTTTCGGGTTATAACCCTCGTGCGAGCCGGGAAGACTTTTATAAGCCGCCGGATAGCCGATATTATCGGTGGAACTGTATTCGCCCCACGCGTCTTTTACGAACAGAACGTAATTATTCAAAAAAGGATTTCTTGCGTGGATAACTTTAAAATCTTTGCGCGCCCTCACTGAAGCGCCAGTCTCCATGTACTCGGCCACGCACTTAAACTCGATCGAACCGCATTTTTCAATATCTCGGAATGATTCCGCATTGCCGCCCAGATCGTAAAATTTATCGGAAGCGGCCAGCACGGCCGTAAGCTCCCTGATCTTGGCGCCGCGGTCTTTAAGCTGGACCAGCAGCGCCTGAACTTCCGGAAGGCCCCTTAAATCCTGACTGAGACCGTTTGTAGAACCGACGTTTTTGCGGAAACTCGAATACCAGTAATTCTTGCCGGCATTGTAATTAACATCGTTCATCTCGTTATTGACATGTAGTATGGCAAGCTGCATCGCCGCCTCAGCCAGATTCATGGCGGAACTCGCGAAAAAAAGCTTGTGCGCCTGACGCGCTCGCGTCTGCGCGTTATATATGTGCTGAAAAGCATAAAAGGCCACCAGAAACAATACAAGAAGCACCAGAAGCAGAATTGACATGCCCCTTGAGTTTTTAACAGGCCGGACCCCGAACGACACACGCTCGACGCTTCTTTTGAAAATGGCTTTCATAAACATATTTTACCGCCAAAATTTATTTTTATCATATAACGTTAATTTAAAGTTTATATATTTATTTTAACACAATTATTAGATATTTTCAATATTTTTAGACGCTTTTTCGCCGCACACAAGTAAAATGCCAATTAACGTTTTTATTGATAAGGGAAGGCGATGGGCCAATGGCCCCTCCCTTCCCTTAAAATCCCTTCCAACCCCGAATTAGCCTGACGCTTTATTAACGTGAAGTTCCGGCTTTTCTGCCGCTGCCTTAATTTGGCTAAACCCTTTTCTTTAGCATTAAAAACTTTATCCGATTCCCTTTTATTTTCCCCGTTTACATAAAATTCTTGTTGGTTTTCTTTCTTCTATTTTCCTTTTTCTGTTTTTTTGTTCTGTTTTTTGTTCTGTTTTTTGCAGACGCGCGCTTACGCGCGCGTCTGCACAGCAATAATGGCTTGCTGGTAAGTCAGCAATATAGTTTAATGGCAGGCGTTTGGGCTAATCAGCCTGTAAAAACGCTTTCAGCTTAATAACCTTTGTTTTAAGTTGTTTCTAAGCGTGTAGCAGGGGCCAGACAAAATTTTTGAGGGGCGTTGCGGAGGCTCTGGAGCCCATGGATGGGCGGGAAGAGCCGAGCACGAGCGGCAAAAATCCCGGAGGGATTTTTGAACGAGTCCCCGAAAAAATTTGTCTGGAGCCCTGCCACAAAATAACAGCTTAAATTTTAAAGGTTCCTGTTTTAAGTTGAAACAGTAACCATATAAAATCTCAAGAGCTGCATCCATAATATAGTTTAATGGCAGGCGTTTGGGCGAATCAGCCTATAAAAACGCTTTCAGCTTAATAACCTTTGTTTTAAGTTGTTTCTAAGCGTGTAGCAGGGGCCAGACAAAATTTTTGAGGGCCGCCTCCTTGCCATCCATGGCATCGGCGGCACTAAGACATCCATGTCTGTCGGGCAAGATGCTGATCCGGAGCCCATGGATGGGCGAGAGGTCGGGGCACGGAAGCCCTAATGCCGCACGCGCCACGGACGGCATCGGCGTGCGGCCGCTGAGCACGAGCGGCAAAAATCCCGGAGGGATTTTTGAACGAGTCCCCGAAAAAATTTGTCTGGAGCCCTGCCACAAATTAACAGCTTAAATTTAAAAAGTTCCTGTTTAAGTTGAAACAGTAACCATATAAAATCTCAAGAGCTGCATCCATGTCTGTCGGGCAAGATGCTGATCCGGAGCCATGGATGGGCGAGAGGTCGGGGCACGGAAGCCCTAATGCCGCACGCGCCACGGACGGCATCGGCGTGCGGCCGCCGAGCACGAGAGGTCAAAAAAAAACGCCTTCTTCCTGAGGAAAAAAGCGCTTTGTTTATTTTTATTAAATTCGTCAGTGCTATCTTATAAATCCGATTCGCGACAAAGGCCAGTATATGACCAGCGCCTTGCCCTTGAGATTCGACTGCGATAAGAAACCCCAGAACCTCGAATCCTGGCTGTTGTTGCGATTATCGCCCATCACAAAAAGCTTTCCGACAGGAACTTTTATCTTTCCCTGCGCGGCAACGCTGGTTACCGAGCCCGCCGGATCCTTTTCTATGTGCGCATGCATTATCATGTCGTCCGCGGCTTTTTCTTTGGTGTACTTCTCCTCGTAAAGCTTGTCGTTGACGTAAACGTCGCCGTTTTTAATCTCGAGGCTGTCGCCCGGCAGGCCGACCACGCGCTTGATGTAATCTTTAGAAGGATCGTTGGGATACTTGAAAACGATTATATCGCCGCGCTTGATGTCGGTGAAATAATAGATGAACTTATTGACCAATATCATATCGCCGGGCAGAAGAGTGTTTTCCATCGAACCCGAAGGTATGTAAAAAGCCTGAATGACGAAAGTCCGCAGCGCGAACGCAAGAACAAGCGCAAGTATGATTGTTTCTACGACCTCACGCACAAGTGATTTCTCGCTTTCGCCCTCGTTCTCTTTTTTTTCTTTGATATTCTGCTGGCCGCTTTCGGCTTCTTCTGTTATCATTTTTTTACCAACCCGTTATGTTATTAGCAATATCGGCATATCAATATATCAAGATATTAATATGCCGATATTTGAATATTGTTCCGTTTTATAACTATTTCGCGGTCTGCTGAACGACTTTGGGCTTGCGTTCTTCGATACGCGCGGATTTACCGAATCTGTCGCGCAGATAATAAAGTTTGGCGCGTCTTACTTTACCCTGTTTTACTACGGTAAGCTTGCCGATCATCGGCGAGTGAAGGAAGAAAGTCCTTTCGATTCCGGTGCCGTAGGAAACTTTTCTGACGGTGATGGTTTCGCGGGCGCCTGTGCCTTTTCTGGCGATAACTACGCCTTCGAACGCCTGGATTCTTTCGCTGTCGTCTTCGACGATGCGAACGTCAACGCGGACGGTGTCGCCCACGATAAAGCGCGGGATGTCTTTTTTCAAAAAGCTGGATTCGATTGATTTGATTAAGTCCATTGTTTGCCTCCTAGTAGTATTAATATAACTGGTTATTTTTAATTAAGTTCTTTTTCAATAAATACGTTTTCGCCGACCACGCGGTCTATAATTATAGCCGCGGCAGCCCTTACGGACAGATGATTGTAACTATGAACCGTAAGCGGCCTTATCGGTTCGAGTATGTAATCGGCCCTGGCTATAACCGCTTCGGCCAGTCCCCAGCCAGTTCCAAATAACAACAAAAAATTTGAATCATATAATTTTAACATATTTTGCAACGAATTGCAAGTAATATTTCTCAAATCTTGGTGAGTTTTAGCGTCGGTTATGACCACGTTCGTCTTAAGACCGGTTTGCGCAACGATCGCTTCGCGCACTTCGTCAACGCTTCCGGCAACCTTGACGAGCGAAAGAGCTTCGCTCCTGTCGCTGTTGTATTCTAAGCCGAAACCTTCAGACCAGTGCCCTATAACCTTGTTCAAAAGCTCGATCTGACAGTCCGGCGGAGCTATCAGGTAATACCCGCTTAAGTTATATGTGCGCGCGGTACGGGCTATATCGTGAACATCCAGATTGGTTATGGAAGTCTGGACTATCCCGCCGTCTTTGCTCTTGATGGGATAATGAACGAGGCCTATGTAAAGCCTCGAATTTAAAATATTATCGCGCG
>JAKPTH010000301.1 GCA_029571125.1 bacterium | reverse complement strand
CAATCTTACCGGTTATCGCGAACACGGCGAACCGTTTAAAATAGATATCGGCGGCCATATCGTCGTAGTAATCAAAGTCAGCTTCGACACCCACACAAGGCTTACCACTCGCTCAAAGAAAAAATACGCGGCTACCAAAGTATGGTTCGAGCTGCTCAAGCGTAAAAAATCCGTAATGTCTTCCTCGCAGTGGGAAGTATGCGGAAAAACCTTTCAGATGCACGATTTCTACACCAACGAAGAAGTTATAGCGGACGTTAAGTTTTAATGGCGCCGACCGGTATTATGAATTCAATCTCCAGAATAAAACCATACAACTTAATTACGGCTTTTTTTATTTGCGTCATATCGCTCGCGGCGGCGTTTAATTCGCATGCCGCGGCGGCGCAAGACGTTCGGCAGCTCGTCGTTTCAAATGTAAACGACGAAATAGACTCCAATTACAAAAATTGCGTCGTCGTCCAGAAGTCTTATGCGCTTATCGCCACTTACTGGAAGAGCCTCGACGTGCTTAACCAGATCAAAGATCCGGCGTATGAAAACTGCGAAGGACTTCAGGAATCTTATAAAAAACTCTGCGATTCAATGCAGTGCCAGGCCGCTGAAATTTCCAACTATATCCTTGAAGAAATGACATCGTCCGATAAGGACATCCGCGCCCTTAAAATGTTTTCGGCGCTCTATAAGTCCAAGGCGGTTTGCGACCGCCAGCCGCTTTACTTCGTATGCACGCCAATTATCAAAAAAGTCGAATATTTGCTTTTAAACGCGCCCGAAAAGTTTAAAATTGATATGCTCGAAATTTCAAGCGTCGACGATTTTGAAAAACAATATTTTCCAGGCTACGGCGAAGCCGATCCGCAGTACTATTACCGCCTCGGCCGCGAGCTTTCCAGCGAAATAACCGATTCATACTGGAAAGAAATTTCGACAACTCACACTCAATACGACTCGGTGGAAAGCGAAGTGTCGCGCGAGCACCTTTTTTCCATGTACGACGATCCCGATATCGATATCATGGAGCAGCAGGGGCCGTATGAAAAGATAGTGGACGGAGTCCCCATGCAGTGCTATAAAGTCAGGTTCATGGTGCTTGCCACAATTACCACGGTCTCCAAAAGAAAATACGACTTAAACCGCGTGTGGTTCGAGCTTTTGCGCAATAAATACTCCATCCTTATGCCCTCTAAATGGGAAGTGTGCGGTAAAACTTATGAAATGCACGAATTTTATACCGGTAACGAGGTCATATTAAAACAGGTTAAATAGAAATGATGTGTTGTAAATAATGTCTTTCGATAATACTCTTTTTTTGCCATTTATCGATGAATCCGAAATCGATACCAATAAAGTGACGGTTAATGAACTTTCTTTTCAGAACCATATCGCGGCTTCGCTTAAATTTCTCAAAAAACTCAGGAAGCTCGAAGAGCTCACTCCGCTTCAAAGACGGCAGTCGGAAGCGCTTAAAGAGACTATTAACGGCATAATGGCAAAAATCATAGAGCTCGAAAACAAATAATAAAAAACTCCCCGGCAAACCCGGGGAGTTTTTTGCATATTGCGCCTTATTTTATAGCTTTAATTAAACCTATTGGTCCAGTTTATGAACCAGCACGCCGGAGCGGAGTTTGGGTTCGAACCATGTGGATTTGGGAGGCATTATTTTGCCTGCGTCGGCGATATCCATCAGCTGCTCGATGGTGGTGGGGAACATGGCGAAAGCCACTTTGAACTTGCCCGAATCGACGGATTTTTTTAGTTCGCTCATGCCGCGTATCCCGCCTACGAAATCTATGCGCTTGTCGGTGCGCGGGTCTTTGATTCCCAGAAGCGGGTCCAGGACGTTTTTCTGAAGTATCGTTACGTCCAGGCAGTCGATTACGTCTTTAGGATCGAAGATGGAGCTCTTTGCGCCAAGCTCGTACCAGCGGCCGCCCATATACATTCCGAACGTATGCATTTTAGACGGTTTGCAGGTTTTGTCGCCCATGTCTTTTACATCGAATTTTTCTTTTAAAAGCTTTAAAAATTCATCCTCGCTGTGGCCGTTTAAATCTTTAACCAGCCTGTTGTAATCCATTATGTAAAGCTGATCGTGAGGAAAAGCGGCTGCCATGAAGAAGTTGTATTCTTCGTTGCCGGTATGCTTCGGATTTTTTTCTTTTCTGATCTGGGCGATACGCGCGCCCGAAGCCGAACGGTGATGGCCGTCCGCGATGTACAAGACGCCTATTTTTTTAAATTCTTCTGATATTTTAGCGATAGTGGCGTCGTCGTCGATTCTGTAAAGAGTATGCGTAACTTTATCTTCGGTAGTTACGTCGAAAACAGGAGCGGAAGAAGAAACCGTTTTTTCTACGAGCTTATTGATTTCGTCTTTCGCGCGGTAGGTAAGAAAAACCATGCCCGTATTGGCGTTGCACACGTCCACGTGCTTCGTGCGGTCGTCTTCTTTGTCTTTTCTTGTCAATTCATGCTTTTTAATTATGTCGTTCCAGTATTCCTCGGCCGATGCGCAGCCGACCAGGCCGTACTGCACGCGGCCGTCCATTATCTGCTTGTAAATATAAAAACACTGCTTTGCGTCCTTGATCAATATTTTGTCTTTGATGAGCCTCGTCATATTTTTTGCAGCCGCGTCGTAAACCCGCTGATCGTGAAGATCTACGCCGGGTTCGAGCTCTATTTCGGATTTATCTACGTAAAGATAGCTGTTAGGCTTGCCTTTGGCCAGTTCGCGGGCCTCTTCCGAGTTAATTACGTCGTACGGAAGGCAGATGACCTCCGCCGCGTTTTTAGATTCAGGATGATAACCGTAGAACGGTTTAAAAGTGGACATTTCATACCAACCCTTTCAATATTAATATATTTGAATATACTCGGGACCTGAAGTTAGTGAAAAAAATATATGATTAAGAGCGTACAACATACGCCATACGCATAAATTATAACAAATATCGGATAAAATGTAAATTATTTT
>JAKPTH010000132.1 GCA_029571125.1 bacterium | reverse complement strand
TTTCTTTTCGCATGTTTTGCGCGAAAAGCTGAAGCAAAGCGTAGGGATAAGCTCCCTGCCTTTTAAATACTCGAAAATAGGAAGCCCTGTGCGCTGCTGTTCGAGCGTCGCCCCCGAAGCGATGAGCTGTTTTTTTCTGTCGGCTATGGAATTGGCGTATGAAAGCGCGTTGTTGAGATTTTTCAGCGGAAAAGCCTTGTTGCCGCCGTCTATATAAACGAATGACTCGAGCGGCACGGGCCTTATGGTGTGAAGCACTATCGAAACTTCGTGGCCGCGTATCGACTGCATCCATGCGGCCAGCTCTTCTACGTTGGCTATGGTCGCGGACAGGCTTAAAAATCTTATGTGTTTGGGGGCGAGCATTATGCTCTCTTCCCAGACCGTTCCGCGGCGGGGGTCCTCTATGAAATGTATTTCGTCGAATATGACGTATTTAACGTGGGTGAGCCGCTGCGGATCGTCGTAAACTATGTTTCTGAAAATTTCGGTGGTCATTATAAGGCAGGGCGCGTTCTGGTTGATTACGACGTCGCCGGTGATGATTCCGACTTTGTCGCCGTAGGCGGCTTTGAAGTCGCGGTATTTCTGATTGGAAAGCGCCTTGATTGGCGCAGTGTATATGACTTCGGCGTTTTCCCTGATGCATTTATCTATTATGTATTCGGCCACGAGAGTTTTGCCGGAGCCGGTAGGCGCGCAGACTATCACCGTGTGTTGATTGTCTATGGCTTCGAGCGCCTGGACCTGAAAATCGTCTAACGTAAAATCCTTATACTGCATTAAAAATGTTCTCCATTCATACCTTATTGCCTGTAATGTTTATTTTCGCTCGATATTTTTTTAGCTATTTAACATCATATTATACAATAATGGCGCGAATAAATCAATCAATCTTTCTTTTTATTGAGTATTTTTTTAAGTATGCGGTCCAAAAGATTTAAAATTTTAATTGAAAAAAAAAATTTAAAATGTTATCATTTTTTCATTGGTAACTCAAAAATTTTGGAGGTATTATGAAAAAGTTCGCTTCTGTTCTTACCGTATTGTTCGCGTTATCGATGATGGCCGCTCCCGTTCTCGCTCAGGACGCCGCCGCTCCCGCTCCCGAAACCAAACCCGCGGTAGAAGCCGCTCCCGCGGCAGACGCTAAACCCGCGGCCGAAGCCAAAGCCGGCGATAAGAAAATCCCCGAAACCCTTATGAAAGCCTATGAAAAAATGACCGCAAACGTTACCTTCTCGATGGAAGTTAAAACGAAAATGAACGGTCAGGAATTCGTTTCAAAAACAAAAGCGTATTTCAAAGACGCTAAACATTACAGAATGGACAACGAAGTAGCCGGCCAGAAAACCAGAATGGTAGTCGACGGCGAAATCGCTTGGAACTACATGGAAGCGGCTAACATGATAATGACCATGCCCGTTCCTCCCTCGCCGACGGACTTAAAGAAAGACATCGACTACGTAGAAGGCAAAGACGGCGAAAACGTCACCTATACCTTCACCGATGCGGCTACGAAAATGAAAGTGGTTTCCACCGTCAATCCTAAGGACATGCTCATCGTTAAAATGAATACCTTTAACGAAAAAGGCGAGCTCGTAAGCGAAATGACATATTCAGACTGGAAATTCGAAGCCGTCGACGATTCGACATTCAAAAAACCCGAAGGCGCTCAGGAAATGAAAATGCCCGAACAGCCCGCTCCTACCAAATAATTAATTCAAGCTCGATTGCTTGAAAATTCCTTATAAGTTAAAGCCGGATAAGAATCCGGCTTTAACTATTTTTAAAAAGAAGAAAAAAATGTGGCACAAATTTTAAAAATTGTAGTATAATTATCAAGTAAGCTGAAAAAATACTTTAATATTTATAGAGGTGAGTAGTATGAAAAAGCTCCTGAATTTATCTTTTATCGCAGTATTGCTCGCTGCCGCGGTTTTATCTTCCGCGGGTGACGCCGGCGCACAGTCTTCTATAACGGCCATAAAGCAAAACCTCGCCACTTCGGAAATATCGTTAGACGGCCAGCAAAAAGCCCCGGCCGAAGCCGCTGCAATTAAAACGGGCGCGGTGACAGGGCACGGCGTTAAGGTAAGAAAAGGCCCCTCCACCAACGAAAAGGCCATCCACGACGTTTTATACGGTTCGCGCCTCCAGATATTAGAAGAAAAAAACGGATTCTTAAAGGCTAAGTTCGAAGACGGCACCACCGGCTGGATTTCCAAACAGTTCGTCACCACCACCGATAAAAACCTCCTTGGCGAAACAGTTTACTCCAAAGAAGCCCTGGAAGCCGCTTATGAAAGTTTCAAAACCACTTACGCCGCTTATACCAAGCTTCGCAATAAAGCCTCTTACGACGAATTCAAAAAGGCGTATTTAACGTACCGCAACCTCGCCAAACTTTCGCCGGAATATAAAACTCTTCAGCAAAATCCAGCGCTCACAAAGATAATCGTCGATAAGAAAACATATACCCTCACCGTTTATTTAAACGATAAGCCCGTTCGCGCCTATCCCATTGCGTACGGCGGAAACCCCGACGGAAAAAATAAACAGGCCCAGGGCGACAGCAGAACCCCCGAAGGCAATTTTAAAATAGGTTACAAAGACGTTCGCGCCTACGACCCGGTGGCGACCCGCGGCATGTGGCTCGAAACTAAATGGAGCGGCATCGGTATACACGGCACTCCGTGGCCCGATTCTATCGGCTCAAAGGCTTCGCACGGCTGCGTCAGGATGTATTCGCAGGACTCGATCGAGCTTTATAAGCTGGTGCGCGCCGGCACGCCTGTAACCATAAAGGCGATAAACCCTTCCGGAATTTAACGGGCCGCCGGCCGGCGCCGGTTTTGTACTCTGCGCCGGTGAGCGGTTTTACGTGAATGTGTAAAATGAGATCCGAAATAAAGCGATAAAAATGAATATTTATTTTTCAAAGCATTTTAAAGCAAGTAAATGCTTTGAATTTTTTTTAAGGGGCAAAAAATGACGATGAAAAGCACAACCGTTTTTTTAAAAAAAATTTCTTCTTCCATAGCCGCTTGCGTAATGGCTCTGGCGCTGAGTTCGCCGCTTGCGGCCGAGGAGGGCGGAATATCCAAAATGATTCCTTTCGACTCGGAAGAAGTGGGGATCAACCTTGAAATAGGCGATATGGCTTCTCGCTCCGGCGATTACGACTCGGCTATTTCAGCCTATTCGCGAGCTTATCTGCTCGATAATAAAAATTTCGCCGCAATCTATAATCTGGCATATACCTATCAGATGAAAGGGGCGCTCAAGGAAGCCCTTAAGTACTATAAAGTATCGATGCGCCTGGACGAAAAAAGGTTCGAGCCCTATCTTAATTCCGGCGCGATTTATATGATAGAAAAAAAATACGATCTCGCTTCCGAAATGTTCAAAGAAGCCCTTAAAATCGAGCCGGGTAACATTTCCGCTATTTTCAACCTCGCCATTATGGATATCGACGGCGCGAATTATAAAAGCGCTCTTGCAAGGCTCGACGGCGCTTTAAATACTCCGGGCGAAAAAACCGGGCGTGACTACTACGGCCTCATGCTTAAAAAAGCGCTTTGCCACGTCGCCCTCGGCGAACTCTCCGCCGCCGCGAAGTGCCTTAATTTTCAGTCTGACGACAGCATGGAAGAGATCGAAAAATTTTATTTGACCGGCTGCATGCTGCATAAGAGCGGCAAGCCGTCCGAAGCCGCGGCCGCGTTTCAAAAGGCGGTGGAGCTGGCCAGGACGCCCGAAACCGAAGGCGTTTTAAAAACGCTGGAAGAAAAGATCGCGCAGTTTAA
>JAKPTH010000295.1 GCA_029571125.1 bacterium | reverse complement strand
CGTCCATGCTCCGACCTCCCGCTCATTTATGGTTTCGAATCAACTTCTTGCCCGACGGACATGGATGGGGCTTTTGAGATTTTATATGGTCACTATTACAACTTAAAACAGGAACTTTTAAAATTTAAGCGGGAGTTGTGGGCAGTGCGCCAGACAAATTTTTTCGGGGACTCGTTCAAAAATCCCTCCGGGATTTTTGCCGCTCGTGCTCGGCCCTTCCCGCCCATCCATGGGCTACAGGGCCTCCGCAACGCCCCTCAAAAATTTTGTCTGGCCCCTGCTACACGCTTAAAAACAACTTAAAAATTGGTTGATGAGCCTTAATGCTAATAATAAAACTTGATGTTGACTTGCCAGCAAGCCATTAATGCTGCGCAGACGCGCGCGTGCGCGCGTCTGCAAAAAAACAGAAATAGAAAAAGAAAAATAGAAAAATGAGAACAAAAAAGAAATTTTGGCATTTAAGAAAAATAAAAGAAAATCAAAAAAGAATTTGTAGCGATAAAAGAAAAGAGCTGTCTGAATTAAAGCCACTAAAGAAAAGCGGGCACTTTACAAAAATAAAGCGTCAGGCTATTCCGGGGTTGGAAGGGATTTTAAGGGAAGGGAGGGGCCGTGGCCCATCGCCTTCCCTTATCAAAAAAAGTTTTTCCTTTTCAAGCCATATTATAAATGCTACATTATAATCGCTTGATTTTTATTTGCCTGTATTGTATAATCCTGAATAATTCAATAAAAGCCCGCGTTAATTTATCCGCCGGTCATTATTGCGCAGGGGAAATGCGCGCGGGCGCGTCTTTGAAAAATTGAAAATGGGCAAAAATAATTATAGAGGAGTAGAAATGAAAAAAAATTTTAAAAGTCTTTTATTTGTTTTTCTTTTTATGGCGTTTTTATCGGGATCGATATCCTGCGGTTTTTCTGAAAGCACAACGTTTGAAACGGGTAAAATATTTTTAACGGCCGAAAACAGGACGAAGATCGAGGCCATAGTGGATAAGTATATGGCCAAAACCAAATCGCCCGCCGCTTTACTGGGTGTATGGACGCCGGACGGCGAAATGACGATAGTAAAGGGAAAATCGGATTTGAAAACCGGAACCGACGCTAAAGCGACCGACAGGTTCCGCATAGCCAGCGTCACGAAAACCTTTACGGCAACGCTTCTTCTTATGCTGGTCGACCGGAAAAGCTTGAGCCTCGACGACAAACTGTCCAAATTTTATCCCGGCTTCAAAAACGCCGATAAAATAAGTATCAGGCAGCTTCTCAACCACACCAGCGGCATTCCTTCATATACCGCGATGAACGAATTCGATAAATACGTCAAGCCCGAGCCTTTAAAAAAATGGACCAACGACGAATTGTATAAAATGGTCGAAAACGCCACGCCGGATTTCGAACCCGGCGCCGGATTCAAGTATTCTAATTCCAATTATTTACTGGCCGGCCTCATAATTGAAAAAGTATCCGGAAACAGTTATTCCGACGAACTTAAAATGAAGATATGCGCGCCGCTGGGCCTTAAAGACACTTATTACGCCGTAACGCCCGAGATCGAAGGCCCTCATTTTCACGGATACGAGGATAGCGTTGACGTTTCGTTATTCGACCCTTCCGGCCCGGGATTCGCGGGCGCGATAGTATCCACTCTGGCCGATCTTAAAATATGGTCAGAAGCGTTCGGCGAGGGCAGGTTGATTTCAAAGCAGCTGCGCGAAGAAAGCGCTAAATTTATAGTTGAAGACGGTTATCCGCAAACCGGTTACGGCCTTGGAATGATGGCCTGGGGATCTTTTCACGGTCACAGCGGCATGATTAAAGGCGGCTGCGTGGTGATGTTCCGCGACCCCGACGCCAGAATAACCATAATATGCATGTACCCGATGACCGCGGATTACTTGAAATTAGCCACTGAATATACTTTTAACGAAACGGCCGACCTGCTCATACCGGGCTCTTACATGAAAAGCGTAAAAGCTTACAGTGTAATAAAAAAATAAATATAAACGATAATAACGATTAATTTTAATAAAAATAATTTATAAAAAAAGAAAAAGCAATTAACCAGAAATTATAATTATGGAGGCAGTATGAATAAAATTTTCAGGATATCGCTTGTATCGGTTTTGACTTTATTGTCTATAGTATGGTCCTTCGGATTTTCGGTGGCGGCCGGCGAAGAAGTAAAAAAAGAAAACAAAAAAGCGATGATGAACGAAGACGTCAAAAAAAAGATAGAAGCCATACTGGATAAGCATATAGCGGAAAGAAAGGCTCCAGCGGCCATACTCGGCGTCTGGACGCCGGACGGGGACGCTGTCGTGGTACGTGGAAAATCGGATCCGAAAGCCGGAACGGACGCGAAGGCTACGGACAGGTTCCGCATAGCCAGCGTCACTAAAACCTTTACGGCGACTCTTTTGCTCATGCTCGCCGATGAAAAAAAGATAAGTCTCGACGACAGGCTGTCTAAATTTTTTCCTGAAATAAAAAACGCCGATAAAATAACGATAAGCCAGATTCTCGATCATACCAGCGGAATCCGCTGTTATACGAGAGCTGACGAGTTCGATAAATACGTCAAAAGCGAACCTTTAAAAAAATGGAAGAGCGAAGAATTGCTTAAAATACTGCTTGGAGCGGGAGTTGAATTTGAGCCGGGCGCGGGGTTCATGTATTCGAACTCCAATTATCTTCTCGCCGGCCTGATCGTAGAGAAAGTATCGGGGAATAAATTCGCCGATGAGTTGCAGAAGAGAATATGCGGCCCGCTCGGAATGAAAAATACATACTATGCGGAAGGCCCGCAAGTAGAAGGTTCGTATTTTCATGGATACGACGACACTCTCGACGTTTCGCTTTTCGATCCGTCGGGCCCAAACTTCGCGGGCGCGATAGTATCGAACCTCGACGACCTTAAAATATGGATTGAATCGATGAGCGAAGGAAAATTGCTCTCGAAGGAGATGCAGGCGCAAAGGCTTAAATTTGCCGGTTATGAGAAAAATCCCGAATCCGGATACGGCCTCGGCATAATGTCATGGGGATCGTTTACGGGCCATAACGGCGCGATAACCGGATACACCATAGTGGCGCTCAGCAGTCCGGCGGCGGGAGTTACGATAATATGCATGATGCCGATGTGCGCTGCGAACCTTCAGGGCGCGCCCGAACAAACATTCAAGGAAATCGCCGAATTAATAGCGCCGGAAGCGCTTCATACGAAATTAAAATTAGATAAAATAATAAAACAATAACGCGTTGTCAGTGCGGCCTATATTGTATTGATGAAAAATATCATAAATAAGCGCGCAATAGAATAAAAAATAGGCTTCGTTGAAGCCGGAAAGCGGATTATGGATAAGAAAAAAATACTGGCGAAGTTAAAGGGCGGGCTGATCGTTTCGTGCCAGGCTCTTAAAGACGAGCCGCTGCACGGCGCCTCGATAATGGCGAAAATGGCGCTGGCGGCGAAAATGGGCGGCGCGTCGGGCATAAGGGCCAACGGCGCCGGCGATATAGCGGCTATTAAAAAAGCCGTCGACCTTCCGGTTATCGGAATAATCAAAAAGGTTTTCGAAGACAGCGACGTTTATATCACGCCGACGATAAAAGAGGTCGGCCTGCTGGTCAAAGCCGGCGCGGATATAATAGCCTCCGACGCAACCGGCCGAATAAGGCCGCGCGGCGTGAGTCTCGGCGAATTTTACGCAGGCGTGCGCAAAAAATATCCCGGTATAATTATGATGGCGGATATATCCACTTTTGAAGAGGGCGTTGAAGCAGCGGCTATGGGTTTTGACATAATCGCGACCACGCTCAGCGGATATACGTCATACACCAGGGGGAAAAAACTTCCGGACTTCAGGCTGCTTAAAAAATTGGTTGAAACTCTGAAAGTCCCCGTGATAGCCGAAGGCGGCATCGGAGAACCGGATGAGCTCAAGAAGGCGGTACGCGAAATCAACGCTTTTGCGGCGGTCGTGGGGACGGCGATTACGAGGCCCCAGCAGATAACGGGCCGCTTCGTGAGCTGCATGAATGAAAGAAAGGCGGATCGATAATGACGGTTCAGGCGGCGCTTATACTTGCGATATTTTTTATATTCGCCGGGCTTATGATAGCTAAAAAACTTCCCACGATACTCGCTTTGCCGTTGATGGCCTGGGCGATGTGCCTTGCGGCGGGCATGCCGTTTTCGGATTTTATAAACGCCGTGGTTTCGGGCGGATCGGTCAAAATGGCCGGCTCGATAGCGGTAGTAGTATTCGGCGCGATCTTCGCCAGGGTAATAATGAAAACCGGCATTTCGGGCGCGATAATAAAGAGCGCGGCGGAGCTCGCCGGAGATAAGCCGCTGCCGATAGCCGCCGTAATCACCGCGGCGGTAGCGTTTATATTTCTCGGCATGAACGGTCTCGGGGCGTTTATAATGATCGGCTCGATAGCGATTCCCATTATGACTTCGGCCGGAATAAAGCCGGTCGTGGCGGCTTCGCTTATGCTCCTGGGCATGCAGACGGGGCTTGCGGCTAATGCGGCTAATTACGGCGCTTTTATAGGAATATTCGGCGGCGAGGTGGTGTCGTCTTTTTTCCTTCCGGCTTTTGCGATATCGGCGCTGGTAACGGCGGCTTTTATAATCATTAACGTGCGGCCGCAGCGCGCCAGATCGGCCTGGGCAGTCCCGGACGCGGAAGCGGTAAACGGAAAAAGCGATAAGAAAGTGCCGGCCATAGCCCTTATAGCTCCTATCATACCCATAGTGACGGTGTTTTTATTCAAGGCTGTATGGGGGTTCGGCGCCGCCGATAAGGGGATGCTCGACGCCGTCGGCGCGGCGATCTTCGGCTTTATAGCGGCTTCCGTTTATGCTGTCGCGGTCACGCACCCCGGCCGGATCGTGAATATATTTTCAGGCTCGATAGTAGAAGGAATACAGGATATAGCCGGCGTTATATTTCTTTTCATGGGGATCGGAATGCTCGTCTCCTGCGTCACTAACGCCTCGGTGGCCAGGCATTTAAATCCTGTAATAAACAGTCTGGTGCCTTCTGGCAAGCTAGGCGCATTGATATTCTTTTCGGCGCTTTCGCCGCTCGCGCTTTACCGCGGTCCGTTGAATATGTTCGGCATGGGCGCGGGCGTGGCGGCGCTGCTTGTTTCTCTTAAAATACTTCCCGTGGCGGCGCTGGCAGGCGCATTTGCCGCAGTACAGTATGTGCAGGCCGTTTCCGATCCCACCAATTCTCAGAATGTCTGGACTGCCGAATATTGCGGCGAGGAAACTTCGGCTATATTGAAAGCCACGCTGCCATATACGTGGACGATGTGCTTTGCCATGCTGCTTTTTACTATATTCGCCAGATGGTAGGCCTTTTATAGCGGCGTATGACGGAGATTTTTATTAATGGCGCAAAAATAAAGATTAGAGGGTATATATTTACATGACGGCAAGAAAAGTCAGGATCGGAATAGACGTAGGCGGCACATTCACAGACGCCGTCGCCATCGACGACGCCAGCTACGAAATAATAGCCAGGGAAAAAATACTTACCACGCACGATTCCGCCGAAGGAATAGCGAAGGGCATAGTGGATATAATAAGCAGGCTGCTTGGCGCCAACGATATACCGCCGCAGGACGTGGTTTTTATAGCGCACGGCACCACCCAGGCCACTAACGCGCTGCTCGAAGGCGACGTGGCTGCGGCGGGCATAATAGCCATGGGAAGCGGAATCGAATCTTTCAAAGCTAAAAGCGACACTAATACAGGCGACATCGAACTGGCGAAGGGAAAATATCTCAGGACCGTTCACAGATATTTTGAAACGGACAGCGCCGAAGCTAAAAAAGAAGAAATAAAAGCGGCGCTCGACGAGTTTAAAGGCAAAAAAATCGAAGTGGTAGTGGCATCCGAAGCTTTCGGCGTTGACGACGCGCAAAACGAGCGTAAAATAATGCAAATGGCGGCCGAAAAAGGGTTGTACTCCACCGGCGGCCATGAAGTATCGCAGCTTTACGGGCTTAAAGTGAGGACGCGCACCGCCGTTATAAACGCGAGCCTTATACCAAAAATGATGAAGACCGCCGATATGACCGAAAGCTGCGTCAAGCGTTCGGGAATAGGCTCCGATCTTATGATAATGAGATGCGACGGCGGCGTCATGAGCGTTGAAGAAGTGAGGAAACGCCCTATTTTAACCATGCTTTCGGGATTAGCGGCCGGGGTGGCGGGCGCGCTCATGTATGAACATCTTTCGGACGGCATTTTCTTCGAGGCGGGCGGAACTTCCACGGATATTTCGGTGATCAAAAACGGCAGGGTGATGATTAAATATGCCCAGGTCGGCGGGCATAAAACTTATCTTAATTCGCTCGACGTAAGGACGCTGGGCATCGCCGGCGGCAGCATGATAAAAGTCGAAAACGGCAGGATAACCGATGTCGGCCCCAGAAGCGCGCATATAGCCGGAAAGCGCTACGAAGCGTTCGCAAAGGCTTGCGAAATAATAGAACCGGCCGTCAGGCTTATAGCGCCTAAAGAAAACGACGAAGCTAATTTCGCCGTAATAGAATGTTCTAACGGAAAATCTTTCTCGCTGACGCTCGCGGGCGCAGCCAATATTATAGGCGCCGTTCCCGCAGGCGATTACGCCGAAGCCGATATGCAGGCCGCGCGCAAGGCGTGGGAGGCGTTCGCTGAATATCTTGGAATTTCGGCCGAAGAAGCGGCCGGGCGCGTCATGGAGATCGCCGCCGGAAAGGTAAGGGCGATCGTAGAGGAGCTTATAAAAGAATACGAACTGAACGCTAATTTGATAAGCCTTGTGGGCGGCGGCGGAAGCGGCGGCGTGCTCGTGCCTTATCTCGCAGGGCGCATGGGTTATAAATGGAGCATCGCTAAGGACGCGCCTTATATATCCACTATAGGCGTGGCGCTCGCAATGGTTCGTGAAATGGTGGAACGCACGGTTTTAAATCCGGGCGAGGCCGATATCGCGGCTATCAGGCGTGAAGCTTTTGACCGGGTGGTAAAATCGGGAGCCGGCGCCGATACGGTTGAAATTACTATCGAAATAGACAGGCGCGCAAATATACTGCGCGCCGTGGCCACCGGCGCCGCCGAATTAAGGACCAGAGATCTTTCCAGGAAGAGCCTCGATGAAAACAGCCTGAAAAAGATAGCGGCCGATTCGATGAATATAGAAGAAACCGGAGTTTCGCTGATCGCGTGCGCAGGAAAATGGCGCATATTCAGAGGAATAAAAGTCGAGACTAAATTTTTCATATTCAAAAAAAAACATACTCCTCTGAGAGTGATCGACAGGGAAGGGATAGTCAGGCTTCAGAAAAGTTGGGGCGAAGCTTCGGTGGTTAAAAAATCCGGGCTTCTTGACGAACTGGCATCGCTTATAGAGTTGAATACAGATTATAGCGACGCGGGCGGCAGGATGCCGCTCATATATATTTATTACGGCGAAAAGCAGCTGGACCTTTCGGGCCTCGCCGAAAAGCCGCAGATAATTTCAGTGGCTAAAATGGAAATGGAGCGCATCGGCGACGATGAAGATATAGCCGTGGTGGCGGCTAAATAAAAATAGGTTCCTTTTCATTTTGAATGGGTAGTTTTATGCGGGCGCCAGATAATTTTTCGGGGACGCGTTCGAAAATCCCTCCGGGATTTTCGCCGCTCGTGCTCGTCGGCCGCACGCCGTTGCCGTCCGTGGCGCGTGCGGCATTAGGGCTTCCGTGCCCCGACCTCTAGCCCATCCATGGGCTCCGGCGACTCCGCAACGCCCCTTCAAAATTTATCTGTCACCCGCTCTAACCTGAAAAATTTAATAAATATTTTACCCACATTAAGTGAAAAAGAACCTAAAAATATAACGGGGAATTTTTAAATTTGTGAATATCGACGGAATTGTAAAATTATGTACGGTTGAAAATTTGACTTTTGCCGAGCTATGCGAAGACGCGCTGTTTAAAAAAATTTCCGGGCCGGACGTAAAGCTTTATATAAACAGCCTTATAGCCATAGCCTCCGCCAGGGCCGATAAATTTAAAAGCGGAAGCCGTGGTGCGCGCTTTAGCGTATTAGATATATGCCGCTCGGAAGGCGTAAGCGTTAACTTGATTGATAATCCATGTCCGCGGGCCGTGCCGGTTTTCAGGGCCGAAATTTTATATCGCGAAAAGCTCATAAATGTAATGAAATCATCGGTAGATCAGATTTGCGGCGTTTTGAAAAATTTTAACTTTAACGGGCTCGAATGTATCGCTTCGTTCGATTATATAAAAGACATGCATATCGCCCATGAGCTGTATCATTTCATTGAATTTTCGAGCGGCGAATATATTCAGGATGAGCTAGCGGGCGTGACATATTTTAAAATCGGCGGTTTTGAAAAAAAAACGGGAGTTGCAAAAGCGTCCGAAGCGGCCGCTCATATATTTTGCATGAAAATTATGGACGCGCCTTTTCATCCGAAACTGCTGGATTATTTATGCATGCTCGACGCGGGCGAGATTTCTTATGAAAAGCTGATAGGGTTTTTAGAATCCATCGGTTATAAAGACCTATAAAGTGCTAATTTCAAGTTGTTTTTTTAAATTACAACCATTTTTAAATTTTATCACATTCCCCAGACTGTTATTGCGTTTTTTTGTTTTTTAGTGAAAATCCTTTTCTTCCATGATTTTTCCAGAACGTTAAAAATCACGAGATGCCCTTCGGCGGCGCCGGAGCGGTTCATATATTCTTCGAGCTGTTTTATACCTTCTTTTTCGGT
This sequence comes from bacterium, assembly GCA_029571125.1. GTDB lineage: Bacteria > Muiribacteriota > UBA9980 > UBA9980 > UBA9980 > UBA9980. Next base: position 20,896 of record JAKPTH010000295.1, on the reverse strand, counting down.
ATTGGGGTTGCGCTTGACTTTCAGCTCGATGGCGAACCTGTCTTTTCCGAATTCGACGAGCAGGTCCATCCGCTTCATTCCAAGGCCGTATTCACGGAATATCCTGCCGCCGCCATTTATGACGCGCTGTAAAAAAGCCATTAATAAAAGATGCGGGCCGGCTTCTTTATAATCGAAACGCTCGAGCCATGCCTCGCTGTTTTCTCGAAAAAACTGTTGAAAATTTTCGAGGAGCCTGCCCATTTTAAGCCTGCCTTTTTCGATGTACCATGAAGTCTCTTCGACGATATCGCGCTGTTCCACATAAACCAATTCGCGCGGAATAATTTCTTTATAAATCGCGTTCGATATAACATAGCTGCCTCTGGCTTTGATCAATCCGAGGTCAACTACATATTGCACGTCGTCGGGCGTTACGGGCGTTTCTTCCTTAGAGCCGGCGTTCATTTTTTTTGAAAATGTTATTTTTTCGCCCGCGAGCATAGGGCCGATAACTTTTCTGACGCGGTCTTCTCGCAATTTATGAATAAGCGAATCTATATGCGTATCGCGGCGCATGATGATGTTTTCTTTTGCCTGCTCGATGTGTGCCATGGTGACGGTCTTTTTCGGATCTTTTTCGATCTTGAAGCACGCCTCGTAGGCAAGAGTGTTAACAAGCCAGGGCTGGCCTTCGGTCAGCTCCCATACATATTCGAAAACTCCGGTTTCGAACTTTTGCCCGGTTTCTTTAGTGTGCTGCATATATAATTCTTTAATATCGTCTCTGGAAAAATCGCCGAGCCTGATAGATTCCGCCTTTATATTAAAAGCGCTGCCGCCGGTTATAATGGCTTTTCCTTCATCGCTATGGATACGGTAATCGCGGACATCTCGCACGCCGCATAAAACGATGGACTGCGGAAATCCTTTCGGCCTTTTCGGATAGCCGCTTCTGATCTGCCTTAAAACTGAAATGAGCGTATCGCCGACGAGCGAATCGATCTCGTCGATTAAAAGCACCAGCGGCTTATCCAGCGACATGCAAAATGCGTTTAAAAGAGAGCCCCATGCGCTAGTTCCGCTTAATTTTTCAACCGATTTTCTTGCCGCCGCGAATTTTCTGGCGAGATTTTTATGACTGTAGCCGATTTCGTTAGCGAGCGAGGCTATGATTGTCCGGATTCCCGTTTCTATATCGTCACGGGCCATCTGCGCATCTTCTACATTGACATATACGCAATGATAGAGCTTACCCGCGTTCAAATAATCACGCAGCGCAATCAGCGAACTCGTTTTGCCAGTCTGGCGCGGGGCGTGAAGCACGAAATACTTATGTTGTTCGATAAGTTTAAGTATTTCGTCCTTATCGATCCGCTCGATCGGATCGAGGCAGTAATGCATTTTTGGAACTATCGGGCCGGCGTTGTTGAAGAATTTCATTAGTGGCTCCTTTAAGTTTATTATATTCGATTTTCAAACAAAATTCAAGCAAAAATATATGCGACGGATTTCACATAAAAAATAACATGATTATAAAAACATGAAAAAATTGCGTATCTATTTTGGAAAATTACTTGATAATTTAAATCAAATGTGATAAAACAGGTTTACGAAGGTTTTCAGGTGTGAGACTAACTTAAATATAGGTTGATTAACCCGAGTGCCAGTCGTATCCCATGATTCTGAATCTCTTAGAGGCCATTATTGCAGCGCAGACGCGCGCGTGCGCGCGTCTGCAAAAACATAAAAAAGAGAAAGAATAAAAAATAAGAAAATAGATGGCGAGCGAAAAAGAAATTTGAGAAAATTGCTGAAAAGAGCATAATTAAAGCCGCGGAAGAAAAGCCGGCAAATCTCGAGAATAAAGCGTCAGGTTAATCCGGGGTTGGAAGGGATTTTAAGGGAAGGGAGGGGCTGTGGTCCATCGCCTTCCCTTATCAAAAAAAATGGCTCGTTTTTATTTAATATGGATATGTATTAGTCAATAGTGTAGAGTGGATAGTGACTAGTTAAGGTTGGGGCTCGTCCTGCGAGCTTTATATATAAAGTTTTTTTCACATATACAGGAGCGTGGACATTATGCAGGCCATTGATTATATTAAAAACGGGATTCCCGTGCTTTTCGAAGCTGACTGCTGCGTATGCGGCGGCGGCACGGCGGGCGTTCCGGCGGCTGTAACGGCTGCCAGGGGCGGTTCCAGCACTATCATAATAGAAAAAGGAATCGTAATGGGCGGATCGCAGACGCGTGCGCTGGTGGTTCCGCTTATGCCTACCTTCGTAGAAGGCAGCGATACGCCCGTCATCGCCGAGATTAAAAAGAGGATGCTCGACGAGGGCATAGATATGAGCGATAAAGTGACGGCTTTCGGCTGGTTCAATCCTGAAAAGCTCGCCTATATTTATGATACGATGCTTCAGGAGGCGGGCGTGAAAATATTATATAACGCCGATCTGATCGACGCCGTCGTGATAGATAAAAAGATAAAATACGTTATATTAAACACCATAGAAGGCCTGATAGCGGTTAAAGCGGGCGCGTTTATCGATTGCACCGGCGACGCGGTGCTGTCGAGGGCCGCGGGTGTAAAAACCGAAAAAGGCTATGAAAAAACGGGCAATAACCAGCCGATGAGTTTCCGTTTTGAAATGGGCGGAATCGATTTTGAAAAACTTTATGAATACACGCGAAGTCTGAACGACAATTGGTGCGCCACCAGGCCGCCTTATTTCGAAATCGCGCTGGCGCGTAACAGGGATATAAAATATGCGCTGGAGCCCGTTTTTGTGGCCGGCTACGAAAGAGGGGAGCTGACGCTGGAAGATATAGAGTATTTTCAAGCGTTTACCATTACCGGAAAACCCGGCTGCATGTCGATGAACTGTCCCGAGATACCGGTAAAATTCAAAGCGACCGGGGCCGAAGATTTAAGCGCCGCCATAGTATATGCGAGAAGTATGATATACAGGATCTCCAAATTTTTAATCAAAAATATACCCGGGTTCGAAAAATCATATCTGAGCAGGGAAGCTTCGATGATAGGCGCGCGCGAATCATTCAGGATAATCGGAAAATACAGGATGACGGAAAAAGATTATTACGCTAGAAGCAAGTTCGACGACGCGGTCGCTAAGACGGCATGGTATATCGACGCCCACGGCGAAAAAGTAGGCGATTACCTCGCGAAAGGCGAATATTATGAGATTCCGTACAGAGCTCTGGTTACGGATGCAATAGACAACCTGATAGTCGCCGGCAGATGCATTTCCGCTTCTTTCATTCTGCAGGCTTCGATGAGGATACAGCCGACGTGCATGACGCTCGGCGAAACGGCTGGCGCGGCGGCGGCATATTCAAAAAAGACCGGCATAGAAGTCAATGAGATCGAGTGGGAAAAAGCTGATAACGACATTAAACCGTATAAAAAGTGAAAAAATCCGGCGAAAGCCCGGGAGAAGAAGATGAAAAAATTTGCGGCTCTGGATATAGGCGGCACATTTATAAAATATGGGATCGTCAACGAAAAAGGCGAAGCGGTCGAAAGGCGTGAAACGCCCACGGAAGCTTTTAAAGGCGCCGGATTTTTAATGGAGAAGATTTGCGGCATAATCGAGTCGCTTAAAGTGCGGAACGCCGAAATAGCCGGCATAGGAATAAGCACGGCCGGAATCGTAGATAGCGGCCGCGGAACGATAATTTACGCCAACGATAATTTTCCCGGCTATGCCGGCCTTAACATAAAAGAAACGCTGGAAAATAAATTCAAACTGCCGGCTCTGGTGAATAACGACGTCAACTCGGCGGCGCTTGCGGAAATGTGGGTAGGGGTGGCCAGGGGCAGAAAAACGTTTTTCTGCATGACCGTCGGCACCGGCATCGGCGGCGCGATAGTTATAGACGGAAGGCTTTTCAGGGGAGCGAACTTTATGGCGGCGGAGGTCGGATATTTCAATAAGCAGGGCATGGGCGAATATTACGAGAACCGCGCTTCCGTTTCGGCGCTTATCGCAAGGGCAAAAAAAGAATGCGGAGCCGATGAAAATATCGACGGCATTGGTATTTTTAAAAATATAAACGCCGGAGTAAAGGCTTATAACGATATTTTTGAAAGCTGGATAGAGGAGCTTTGCCGTGGCATTGCCAACGTAATATGCATGTTCGATCCCGGATTGATCATAATAGGCGGCGGAGTGTCCAGGCAAAAAATATTTATCGACGCCGTGAGGACTAAATTAACGGGCCTGCTGCCAGGCGTATTTACGGACGGCACATCGATATGCGCCGCCGGCTGCGGCAACGACGCGGGCATGATAGGCTCGGTTTATGAATTGCAGAGGTAAAGAAACTTAAACTGTTTAAAACAGCGGCTTGAAACGGAGGTTATTATGCTGAATAAGAAATCTGTGAATATTCGAATTACGATTCCGAAATTGCTGCCGTTAATAATTGCCGGGTTGATTCTTGTTTTCACATGCGGTGAAGCTCTGGCCGGGCGTTGTTCGAGCTGCGGAAAGATAATTGACGATTCTTCCGTTTTTTGCATGTACTGCGGCGTCAAAGTGAGCGAAAAAAGCGTTTCATTGTTCGATATTAAAAAGGCCAGGCGTGGCGGCGAGCTTATAAACGCGGCGGCCCGTGGCGATCTTCGCGGCATAAAATCGCTCGTCGATTCGGGCGTGGATATGGAAACCCGCGATTTCAAAGGCGATACGGCGCTGGCGAAGGCCGCCGAAAAAGGCGACCTGGACGTGATAAAATATTTATGTGAAAAAGGCGCCATGGTAGATAGCCTTAACGGCAGAAACCAGACGCCGCTAATGAGCGCTTGCGAACGCGGAAACTATAAGGCGGCCGAATACCTTATAAGCCGGGGAGCCAATATGGATCAGGCCGCGCTGGGAAATTCGGGAGAAAGAACGCCGCTCATGCAGGCCGCTTATAACGGGCATTCGGATATCGTTAAATTGCTTTTAGAAAAAGGCGCGAAACCCGATTACGTCAATATTAAAGGTGAAACCGCGCTGAGCCTGGCCCGCGCGAAATTTAACATGAAAGCGGCGGCGCTCATAGAAGATAGTTTGAAAAGCCTTGAAGCTAAAAGCGATAAAACCATAAATACCGATTCGATAAACAGCGTTTATGAAAAAGGCGGCGCGATATATCTTTCTTATTCTAACGGCGAATCCGAAAAAATAACGGAAGCCGAAAATTTTAAATATCCGGCATTGTCGCCGGATAAAAGATATCTGTGCTTCGTGCGAACTTTTCCGCAGGTTACGATTGGAATGGATTGCGGCGATATCGAAGTCGGCGATATTTATATGATCGATCTCGCCGGAACCGCTAAGCCGTATATGGTATTAAAAGGTTCGCGGGAGCATCTTAAAAATGTTTATGAAATAAACGCCGGAATCAACTCGCTTCAATTTTCTTCGGACGGCACGAAAATATATTTTATGTGCGCCGCGCTTTTGTCCAATAGCGCTATCAAAGTAATCGATCTGAGATCGAAAGAAGTCAAGTTTTTAACCGGCGGCAAAAGTTTGAAGGTCATCTATCAAGAAAAATATAAAGACCATTTCATATCTTTACAGCGTAAATATACCGGCGCGAATTATCCGCGCGATGTATATTGTCTGATGAGCCCTTTCGGAGAGGAAATAAGGGAGATCAGCTCCGAGCCGGCGGACGTCGAAAAGGAATTTTTCAGCCCGGGCGATTGAAGTAAGCCGCTATAAATACCGGGAACAAACGGCCGCATTTTTAAGTATATCGCTTATGTAAATTTTAAAATCATGATTCGGATTTGGGTTCGAATCTTGTTCTTGTTTTTGATATTTAATTATTATCAAATATAAAAGCGAAGGCGGAATTAAAATGAAAGTTAAATCAAAATGGGCTATTTTTCTTTTAATTTGCTCGGCTATGGTTATTTTCATGACAGGCGGAGCCCGGGCTGGAATAAACGAAGTTAAAGAAGCTTTTGGAAAAAGCGGCTCGAGCGATGCTGACGGCGCGGCGGCCGGACCCGAAGACTTATCCCGGCGGGGCGCCGCCGGTTCGGCGGTTTCAAGACCGGACGATAAAGTTCTCGGCGAAAAATTAAAAAAACTGCTCGAAGAAATAAAACAGGAAAGGCCTGACATAGACAGCATTCCTGTTGCGATTGTAAAAAGCACCGATGAATCGGCTATAGAAAATAAAACAATTGAATTTGCTCGTATAAAGAAAAACCATATTTTCGCGGCTATGTTTAAAAAAGCGCACAATGAATTTACCGCCGGTAATTTTGAAAATTCATTCGATATTTTCGGCGAAATATTCGCCGAATTCAACGAAAACTCGAAAGCCCTGTATTTTATGACTTTATGCCGTCAGGCACAGGGCAATATCGCCGATGCGGTTGAACTTGCCGGTGAACTTCTTGCTATCTTAAAAGAAAGAAACGCCAATCAGAAACTCAGGCAGGAACTGGATACCGTGCTGGAAAACTTTTCGGACGCTTCGCGGCCGGAACTTACCCCCGAACAGAAAAAAGCATTGAACGAAAAAATAGACGCAATAAATGATAAAATCAAATCTTTATATCCGGCAATTGCAAATATTCCTGAAAATACAGGCAAGCCTGAAGAAGAAAAAAACGAGCTTATCGATAAATTAAACCGCGCCGACCGTTCTTTATACCGAGTCAGGCTTGAAATGCTGAACGCCGCGCTGGAACTTTACAAAAAAGGTCAGTACGAAAAGGCATATGAAGCGTTTGAAAAAGTTCATCAGCTTTATCCGGCTAATCTGCGCGCGCTTTATTATATGGCGCTCAGCTCTAAAAAACTTGGAAAGCCTGATGAATCGGCTAAAATGCTTGCGAAAATATTTTCGATAATTGAAAACAGACGCGACATAAAGGCCGCAGCGTCAGACATAAAAGATGAAATCGAATCGGAAGAAAATAAAGGAAATGATGAAAATAAAAATAAAAACGACGACGGCAACGATGACGAAAACGACGCTATAATAGCCGGCGGCGATACTATTAAAGTTATCACTTATAACATAGCCAAAGGCCAGGGCCGCGCCAACAACGGTGCTATATTTGTCGGAATGAAATTTTTAGACGAAGTTGCCCGCCTTTTGAAAAAAGAAAACGCCGACCTTATAGGAATGCAGGAAGTAGATAACAACCGCTTCACCACAAAAGGCGTTAATCAGGCTGATTATATTGCCGAAAAACTCGATATGTTCCACTTCTGGCACGAAGCTTCGGCCAGGGGCCCTAAAGAAAATATAAACGAACACGGCAACGCCGTTCTTTCAAAATATAAACTTGACAATAAAGAATATTTTGAGTTTAAAACGCACGGCGATCCGTCAGCTCGCGCCGCAATAAGCGAAACGCGTGGCCTTTCATGCGCCCGGCTCGAAATAGGCGGGGTTAAAGTTTATTTTATTTCAACGCACTTCGGATTCCCCGAACATGCGCGCATCGGCCAGGCGAAAGAGCTTGTCGAATATATCAAAAAACTCGACGGACCCGTCATACTGACCGGCGACTTCAATACGAGGTATTCTGAAAAAAGCAAGAGTTACCGCATAATTAATTCCGTACTGGATAACACTTACGACAAAGCTAAAGTAAAAGGGCCTACGGCAAAAGGCGGCCGCGGCCCCGCGCCCCCTAAAACTTTCATAGATTTCGTATTCGTCACTCCGGGGTATTTTTCTTGCGAAAGCATTTGCAGGGGCGGAAGCGAATATGACGCGGCGTCCGACCATAAACCGGTAATAACCGTTTTAAAATTAAAAAAGAAAAATTAAAAATAAAATAAAATTTTTGGAACAAAAACAATTTTTAAGAGTATAACCAATAAAAAATTCGAACCCCCAAAGGAGGAAGTTTAAATGAAGTTCAACAGATTCGCGGTTATCACTCTTGTTGTTTTTATGTTCTTGTTTTCCTTTAATTCAGCTTTCGCAAGTGACGAGTCGGAACAGTTTTTAAAGGCTCAGGCCCTTCACGGTCTTGGCGCGGTTAACGACGACGAGCCTTTCGCTTCGGCTAAAAGCGAAGAAGATATGACCGGTTCGGCGGTTGAAACTCCCACCGGCTCGGCTTTACTTACCGGCGATACCGAAGTTTCGGCTTCCGGCAGAAGTGAAGACGGCCCAAAATTATATTATTGCGTAATCCCTAAAAAATATGTGACCAACCTCGAAGCTTTCTGCAATAAATACGGCGCTCCGGTACAGGTTTACCGTTCATTTAAACAGCTCCTCGTTTTAAACAGAGTAGGCTGCGTGGTTACGGTTAACCCTAAAGATAAATATTTCATATCGAAGCTTCGCAAGAATTATAACGCTAAACTTATGAAAGACGTTTCTCTGCGCGTTAAAATACACGTCCACTCGATTCCTTACGGCGTTAATATTAAAAAAGAAGAATTCATGACCGGCGATTTCGGCGGATGCGACGCGGCCCTTCAGATGATGATCAAAAACGTTTACGGCCACAATTCTTCTATGTTCAAAGGCATAGCTAAAAACTTCCCCGGCCTCATGGACAAAGTTACCGTTAAAGCTAAAGACCACTGGCTGTTCGGCAAAAACAAAAAGATATTATTCAACCCCGACGTAACCATAGAAGTCCTCGCGCTCAACATGAACGGTAAAAATAAAAACGTAACGCTCTTCCACGAAAAATATAACTTCAAAACTATAAAACACGCTGCTAATTACAACTGGAATAAATAATTCCCGACGTTATAAACCGGTTAAAATCAGATTTTAATCAAAATTTAAAAAATTCGCGGTCCATGAAGCGGGCCGCGAATTTTTAAGTTTTTATACCACAATAAAGCGCTTGCTATTAAATTGTGTTTTTAGTATAATCGATTAATCTTTTATTATTGTTTACTGTCTTAATAATTATTTTTACTCTATGAACGCTGAAGCTAACACCTCTTATACCGTAAACCGCGCTCTTAAATTAATGATGCCGCCCACGATTTTTTCGGCGCTGGTTCTTGCTTTTTTGGATATGGCCGACGTTTTGATTATGACTAATATTTACGGCGCCGACGGCCTGGTAATAGCGTCGGTATTCCTGCCGGTGATATATTTCAGCTATGCGCTTTTTAACGGTATAGGCTATGGCGGTTCCAATCTTTTCGCTTATTATATAGGGCGAAAGGAACATGCCGAAGCACGGAAAGTTTTTTATTCAGTGGCCTTTTCGGGTTTTGCGACGGCTTTGATATTTACGGCTGCCGGTCTGTTTTTTTTAGACTTTATAGCCGGCTTGTTGCTTGGAGTTGAAATAGCCTCTAATCCTGCCAACGCTTCGCTTGTGCATGGAGTCAGATGCTACGGAGCGTGGGTTTTAGCGGGCCTGCCCATTACGGCGCTTAAATTGATATTGACCTATTTCGTGCGCGTGGACAACAATCCGGGTTTAGCCATGAAAGTTCTTTTGATACAGGCCGGGGTAAATATTTTCTTTGACCTGATTTTTATGAAAGTTCTCGGCTTTGGCCCGCAGGGAGCCGCAATGGCGCTGGGCCTTTCTCAAACCATCGCTTTCGCGATTTTACTGCTGCATTTCAGAAAGCCGTGCGCCGCTTTTTCATTCGGTTTTTTAGCTCCGGGCCGGGAGATATTTGTAAAAATCACTCGCTACAGCATTAGCGCGATTGGCGATAATATATATGACCCGATAGTTTTGTTTATTTTTAACGGCCTTGTTTTGCGGCAATTCGGCGTTGATGAAGCCTCTGTTTTTTTCGTTGTGATGTATTGCTATTCTTTCGTTACGGTTCTGGGAGACGGAATAGAAGAATCTATTTCTCCGCTGCAGGGTATTTTTTATGGAGAACGCGATAATATGGCGGTTGTTATGACAACCCGCCGGGGCGCGGGTATAGGCGTGGCGGCGGGCGCATTGCTGACGGCCATTCTTATTGCATATCCCGGCGCGATAGCGTGGATGTACGGATTTGAAAATTCGGCCCTTATGCAAAAATGTGATTTTGCCGTTCGAATGTTTTCTATTTCGATTCCTTTCGCTCTGCTGAACGGGCTTATGGCAAACGCATATCAGGCGATCGACCGTCCTTTTAACTCATTTATAATATCTTTTTCAAGAGGTTTCGCAGTATTGTTGGCGGTGGGGTGCCTGGCTTTAATAATAAAGAGCGAATTTTTATTCAGACAGATGTTCATTATAACCGAAATAACCGTTTTGATTTTATGGATCGTTCTGGCGCTCTGGATGAAAAAAAAGCGAAATAAAGAATCGCTACTGCTGTTGGATTCGGAGGGGCCGGATTATGCCGGTTATCTTTATTTAATGCTCGAACCCGGCACCGTCAAGCTTTCTGAATATCAGCATACGCTGTCGGAGTTTCTTCAAAAACATGGAGTCGAGGAAAAAAAAGTTCATTATGCCGCACTCGGGCTCGAGGAAATCGCTCTTTACGCCAACTGGCGTAAAGGAAACGGTAAATTCAGTTTTATCGATTTACGTACGGCCGTTCAAAAAGACGGCAGCGTAAGGTTCATAGCTAAATTTGAAGGCGCCGCCGAAGATTTAATGTTAAAAATTAAGGCCGATCGTGAAGCTGATGAAGATTATATAGGAATGAGGCTGCTTTACAAGATTTCAAGCCGCTTCGAATATACCTGTATGATGGGATTTAACTGCCTGGATATAGTTTTTTAGTGTTGAAAACACTTTAGGTATATGTAAATATATTTTAACTTGAATATTTATAAAAATTAAAATATAATGAAACCTGATAAGCATAAAAAAATAAAAAGCAAGGACAGGTTTATTAAATGAAAGTAAGAACTGTATTTTTGGCAGTGTTTTTCGCGGCGCTCATTATGGCCGACGCAAGCGCCCTGGTTGCCCAAAATTCACAGACGGTGGGGCCTGCGGCTGATATTCAATATATGGAATTAATAAAAGAAGATTATTTCTTTTTAAATGGAAGGACAGTTACGGCGGTTTTTGACAGGTGGGCGGAAGACGCTTTAAAAGAGTTGACTAATGTTACCTATGGCTGCTTTATAGATAAGCTTAAATATAATAATTCGCTGAGCGCCTGTCTTGCAATGATAAAATCAGGCCGTGCGGATATAATGATGACGACCGATGTTACATCCGTTTATGTAGCTCAAAGACATTCAGATATGAGAGCGTATATATGCCGCCAGAATTTCGGCGCAGTCATGATGTTAAGAGCTTCAGACGTAAACTTGAGGGATTCATTTAACTCGGCGTTAAAGAAACTTAAAGATAACGGCAGGCTCGATGAGCTTCATAAAAATTTGATAAAAGAACTTCCGGCGGGAAGCGAACCGTCTTTTACGAAGTCAGTGAATCATGGCGGCACCGATACCGTTTACGTGGGCGTTTCCGGCGATATGCCCCCGCTCGATTATGTAGCTGCAGACGGAAATCCGGCCGGCTATAACGTTGCGCTGCTCGATGAAATTTCGAAAGAGACGGGCAAAAACATCGAGATAGTAACTCTGGATTCGCAGGCGAGGTTTGCCGCACTGGAATCTAAAAAAATAGACGTTTTTTTCTGGGTGGTAATGCCGCTTATTGAGTCCGCAGGCGAAATGAAACCGCAAAATTCAGACGAAGAGGCTTTTTACAAAAAATTTATTGTCACGCAGCCGTATTGCAAAGTTAAAAACGCTTTTCTGGTCGTAAAATAAAACAGGTTTGATTCTTTGAATGGAGGCCGTTTAATGCAGCGTGTAAAGGTGTATAAGGTTATAGCGGTTCCGGAGGTTGCGTTCGACGAATATCTTGAAAAAGAGATTATAGCGCGCGGCTGGAAAATAATATCCATAGCGCCTTATACTTTCAAGAAATCGCATTTGAAAATAAAGATAGAGCCGCCTTTAGAAGGATTGAACGCCAACGGTTATTCTTCGTTCGATCTGGCGGTTGAATCATGGGTGATAATATACGATGACGGCGAATAAAATATTTTTTTCAGACGGCCTGCCGGCGGAAGCTGAAGAAGATTCATTTATTTTAATATTTAACGCGGGCGGGCTGCTTGTGAAAAAAAACGAAAACGGCTTGATTCTGGCTAATTATAAAGAAATCCGGGCGGGCCTGGAAAGTTTTAAATCTTCTGCCGCCTCTCATTTTTTAGGACGTGAAAAAGGCGCCTCTTATTATTGCTTTCAGGCGGACGGCGATTTTAAAATTCAGGGAGCGGAATTCGAATTCCGCGATCTGAGAAGTCTGATTAATTGCTTCGATGAAACGCAATTAAGGTTTGCCTGTCTTGCGGCTCAGGTTCTCTATTGGGATAAAACCACTAAATTTTGCGGCGAGTGCGGCGCGCTCACGCGGCATTCTCCGTCCGAGCGCGCTAAAATATGCACGGGCTGCGCAAGGGTTTTTTATCCGGCGGTCACTCCGGCTATAATAGTTGCGGTGATGAATGAAGGCAGGATACTGCTCGCTCATAATAAAAGCTTCGCCGAAGGCGTTTACAGCCTTATCGCCGGATTCGTAGAGCCGGGCGAAAGCCTTGAAGATTGCGTGATGCGGGAAGTATTTGAAGAAACGGGCATTGCCGTTTCGGACGTAAAATATTTTAAAAGCCAGCCGTGGCCCTTTCCGAGTTCGATGATGATAGGATTTACCGCTTCGTATAAAAGCGGGAATATCAGGCCTGACGGCGAGGAAATAATCCATGCCGCGTGGTTCGGGCGCGAGGAACTTCCAAAACTTCCCAGGCCCGGAAGCCTTTCCAGAAATATAATAGACATCGTGATGTCTAATATAAATTAGATACAGAGGAGATTTTATGAAAAAAGTCAGGGGTATAGTTTTATTATGTTTTTTCGTTATCGCTCTCGCGGCTTCTGTTTGCGAAGCAAAAAATTCGGCGGCCGCTTACGATGAAAAATATAAAAACGCCATAACGGCAGCTCGCGAGACTATGTGGAAAGCCATAACCGGCGGTCAGGGAAGCGGCGCGTCGGTGGCCGTAATGGATAACGGCAAAATAGTTTACAGCGAAGGAATAGGCGTAGCGGACAGAGCGAAAAATTCTCCGGTGAATAAATACACCCGTTTCAACATAGGCTCGACGAGCAAGATGTTCGTCGCGGCGGCGGTCATGATTTTAGCGGACGAAGGCAAAGTAATGCTGGATTGCCCCGTGGTAAAATATATTCCTGAATTTACCATGAAAGACCCGCGCTATAAAGACATAACCGTTAGAATGCTTTTTAACCACTCGTCGGGGCTTCCCGGAACCAGCACCGCTACCGGATACGAGGCGGACGCTGAAACCCATAAAGTGCTTCTGGAAGCGATGTCGCGCGCTTTTCTCAAACATAGGCCCGGCGCGATGTCTATTTATTGCAACGACGGGTTCACTTTAGCTGAAATCATAGTCGAAAAAGTTTCCGGCATGAAGTTTATGGATTTCGTGCAAAAGCGAATATTCAAACCGCTCGGAATGAAAAATTCCGGCGCGAGCACGGGCGAGATCCTTCCGGAAAACGCAGCTTTTTATTATGATCCCGCCACGGGCAAAAAGCATCCGCACGAAGCTTTGAGCGTCTATGGCGCCGGCGGGCTTTCTTCGACCGCCGAGGACCTTTGCCGTTTCGGATATAGTTTTTGCGAAGGCGGCCCGGCGCTCCTTTCTAAAGCGGCGCTCTCTGAAATGCGTAAAACCCAGCCTACAAGCTTTTCCGATAAATTGAGGGGCCCGCAGATGATGGAGCAGTTCGGCTGGGAATACGTGAACCTCGCTACATATGCGGCGCAGAACGTTCAGGTGATGGCGAAGGGCGGAAATACTACATATAATTCTTCGGACATGCAGATTGTTCCTGAAAAAGGCATAGCCGTAAGCATTATAATATCCGGTAAAGCGTCCGGCGAGGCGCTGGCAAGGCCCATTCTGGACGGCGTAATGAAAGACAAAAATATAGCGCGTCCGAAAGTTAAGGACGTTAAAAAACCCGTGGAAGCGCAAACAGTGCCCGATGAATTAGCTTCTTACGAAGGCGTTTACACAAGCGATTCAAAGATAGCGTCGCTGAAATTCGACGAGGATAAAAAAGGGTTCGGCATCTATGAGGCGCAAAGAGGCTGCGGGGCAAACGATAAAATGCCCGAAACTCCGATTTACGCATTTAGATATAATGCCGGCTTTTTCTATAATCATGAAAAAAATTTGAAATGCTATCTCACGGATGTTGATGGAGTAAAATACATAGTTTTGAGCGATATCGATAATTATGAAGTCGACAGCCTGGCGTTTCAAAAACTCGAGCCGGTTAAGAATCCTGTTTCTATGAAAATAGATATGAACGGCAAAACATGGCTGATCAGAAACGCCAGGCCATTCATCGTTTACGGCTCGATTATGCCGGTAGTTTCGGATTCGATCAAAGGCCTTGCCGGCTATATCGATTTTTGCGGGGCTAAAAAGGTTGAGAGTCCTGATTTCGCGAGCATAGCGGCAACGTCATTCCGCGACCAGGCTGAGCTTTATCTTGTCGAAAAAGAAGGCGGAATATGGGCATTGAGCGGCCCGAACCTTTTTTCGCGGGACGGCTGCGCTAAAAAGATCGAACCCGGCGTAAACAGGGTTTTTATTGGCATCGATAATTACAATGAATGGCTGAAGGTAGAAAAAGGCGCGATACTCGGTTTCGAAAAACCGGATAAAGGCAGAATAATGATATTAAAAGGCGAAAGCACTTTATTCGACAGCGTGGTGGACGATAACAAAGAAATATACGCTCCCGAAGGCAGCTATATTTTCTTCGCCGGCAGCGCAGGCGACGTTTTCAAAGCGACCGTCAGATAGAGATAGTTTAAATTTTATTAAAAAATGCGGCCGCGGAGTTATTTCGCGGCCGCAGCCGGCGTAAAGATAGGCTCACCCAGTTCTTTTCTGAAAGAGGGCATCACCGCGTCGGGCTGGCCTGAAATTTTAGATTCGCCGCGGGCGTCAAGATAGCCGCGTTCTATGGACTTTTCAATGAGAGTGTCCGTGAAATCGACCGTGCAGATGTGCGGCGGTTTCGGCACCAGCGTAAATATAACCACATACCGCTTCGATCTGAGGTCCACAAGCTGCGACTGCTTGTGGAGATGTTCAAAAGCCGCGGCGGCGTTGGCCGCAAGGTATTTGCGCTCGCCTCTTTCTTCCGGCGTGGATTCGATGAGTATTATGTGAGTGGCGCCCCGCAGCACGGCCGCCTCTATAGGGCTGTTATGCGCGAAACCGCCGTCGACCAGTTCGACGCGTTCGCCTGCCGCCGGAAAATCGTCGAGGCGCCGCGGCGGAAATATCGGAAATACGGAACTCGACCCCATTATAATATCTATGAGAAGATCGGGATGATCGTCGAGACGCACGCCGCGCTCGCCGAAGATCGAGCTTTTTTGCGATCTCCACGAATAAAAATAAAGATCGCTCGGCAGGATTGCGCGCGATTGCTCGAGCGCATTGGCCGTTACTACGAGGTCTCTTGCTAAAAGCCCGTCGAAAAAAATACGCCTGCTCATGGCTTTGAACCTTCCGGCCGGCTCTTCGCCGGCTGAAATAGATAGGGGCGGAAGTTTTCTGGACGAAAGCGCCAGCTCCACGAGTGGCTGGAAACTATCGGCCAGAGTGCGTTCCAGGCCTTCGCCGCCGGAAAGGGTTTCAGAATAAAAGAAGAGCGCCGCCAGGAGCATTATAGGAAGAAGCACCAGCATGGCTATGGAAATCAACACAAGCGGAACGCTTTTAAAGTGCAGCGACCTTCCGCGGCGGCGAAGCCGGTTCTGAATAAAATAACCGCAGAGAGCGAATAAAAACAGCGGAAATATGGAAGCGCGTATCGCTATATCGAACCAGAGCCAGATATGATGTATTATATGATTATCGCCAAGCGATTTCCACGGCGTTACCGGAACCGCCACGAGCGCGCCCTGAAATAAAGTCAGGGCGATAAGCAGGCGGAAATATACCGGCGCATGGCTTTCGTGCGACGAGCACATCCAGCGCACGAGCATAAGCAGCAGTCCGGCCTCCAGCAGAACGAGCCACAGGCCCGACATGGCTCGCACAAGCCCCGAAGGCCGTAATATCATGCGCTGATCGAGTTTTGACCATACGCGTTTAAGCTCGTCGCGGCCGGCGGCGGTTTTCGTGACGCCCATCGCCACGGGAAGCGCGTTGACCGCGCCGCCGGAGGTTCCGACGACCATGTCAATATCGAATTTTACGTCTTTGAAAATTTCTTTGGTTCTCTCTAATTTTTCTTCTATGGCGGCTATCGCGCCGGCCTGATAAGAGCACTTCGCGCCGCCGCCGGAAAGAACGAGCGCCAGCCTGGGAGGAGACGGCTGTGATTTAGAATAATGCTGGAGTATCTGGCCTATTTCGTCGAGCGAAACCGTTTGCAGTTCCGAGGCGCGGTATGAAAGCCCGATAGCGTGAGACCATTCGAGTATCCTGGCGTACGGGGCCGCGCCGTCTTTAGTCCGCTCCATGAAAAGGCGCCCTTTTGGGTCGCGGTAATTGAGCAGCGTGGTTGTAAGCAGCTCTTTTTCGGGAAGGTCGCAGCGGACCGCGATCACGTCGTGCGGGAGTTCCATATTTTCCAGATCGGGAAACGGCAGTTTTTTGAGCTTGCCTGCCAGCTCGGGAACGCTGGAGATAGCGTCATCCCATACGAAGCCGACAAGCTTGAGGCCGGGTTTTGCTCCGGCCAGAAGGCGCAGAACGCCGGTGTGTGAAAACGCGTAGCGGACCGATTCGCGGTCCGGTACTATTGCGGATTTTCTCAGAGCGAATTCCGGCATTATCCTTCCGGACACCGACAGCGGGTCCGCGAAGACGAAATGGACTTCGTTACGGGCGGCGTCCGCGGCGAGTTCGGCGAAATTTTTCCAGGGCGAGTCGGCGGGAACCACGCATACCGCCCTGTAAGTGTAATGGTGGCCGTTTTTTCTGCGTGATTCGACGGCCCAGGGGCCGACGGCGGGGCGCATATCCATGGTGGCGAGGTACTCGAAGCGCACTTCGGCCGAGCCCGCCGCGCCCGAGCGGGCCTGGTTCTCCGCGAATACGGCGGGAGTCGCCACAGCGAGGTCGATTAGGCCTTCGTTCATCCAGTGAAGTATATCGCCGTATGTTCCGGGAGCGATACGAAAGCTGAGCTTTCCGCCCGAAGCGCCGCCGCAGGCTGAAAAGCATTCGCGCCAGCGGGCGAGTTCGGCTTCGAAATCTTCGGACGCTACGACGCCGACGCGTATGTCGGCCGGCGCGGAGGCCCATGCCGCCGTATGCGTTTGCAGCAGTAAAACGAATGAAAATATAAAAAACCTTAAAAATTTATTCATAATTTAACTGAATGCGGGCAATTTTAAATATACAATTACCGTCTGACGTAAAAAATCAATTGGGTTCCCAGCAGTTGCGGCAGCGCGCCTCATAGGCGTCGGTCGATCCGACCATTATCTGCGAGTCGGATTTGACGATCCTTTGCGATTTGTTAGCTATGCTGCCGCATTTTATGCATATCGCGTTGAGTTTGATTATATCGTCCGCGACGGCGAGAAGGTCGGATATGGGGCCGAACGGGCGGCCTTTTGAGTCCTGGTTGAGGCCGGCGGCTATAACTTTTCTGCCTTCTTTATTTATCCATTTTTCAACGAAATCGATTATGGTCCCGTCGAAAAATTGCACTTCGTCGATCGCTATTATTTCGTCTTCGCTTGAAAGAAGCGAATCGATCTCCGCGGGCGAAGACACGGGCGTCGCGTCGACGTCTTTCAGATTATGCGATACGACGTTTTCTTTTGAGTATCTTGCGTCAAGAACGCTTTTAAAGACGCGGACATTTTTACGCGCTATCCTCGCGCGGTGAACCAGCCTTATAAG
Organism: bacterium; assembly: GCA_029571125.1. Lineage (GTDB taxonomy): Bacteria > Muiribacteriota > UBA9980 > UBA9980 > UBA9980 > UBA9980. The sequence goes on along the minus strand of JAKPTH010000295.1, from coordinate 2,986 downwards.
CTCCTCGGTCTTGCCCGAGAACATGCAGCCGGCGATGACGGTAAGTTCTCCCCTTAACATAACTCCTCCAGTTGTGGCTCGATTTAATTAATCGCTTTATATTTTTTGAATATTAATGTTTTGATTGTTTTTGATTATTCGCCAGGATCGATTTCCGTCGGCGAGTTTGCCGGCGCAAGCCGCGCTTCTGCCGATTTTATTTTATGCCTGATATAGCTTTCAAGCTTGAAGAATACGACGGTCACGAAAAGTCCCGCCATGCAGCCGGTCACTACGCAGCCCATTCTTTCGAGCGCGGAGCGCCATGTATTTTTTTCGTTCTCCTGTATTAGTACTATGACCAGAGCCGCCAGAGCCGATCGTGAAGCGCCGCCGAGCTTGATGAAAGTGGCCAGCAATATCGTCGCCGCGACCGCGAAGCAAAGGCTTATGAATTCAGGGGTATGAACTATGTAAACTGTCATTCCGACCGAGGCGCCTAAAATGTTGGCTTTCATTCTGTCATAAGCGAGGCGTATGGAATCGGCGCTTTCAGGCGCGAGGACCAGGAGGACGGAAACTATGCTCCAGCTGAATTGGTGATCGGGAAAAAAATTATATAGCGCGTAACAGATCGAAGCGCCTGAAACGCATTTGAGAATATAGATAAAATAACTTAAATCCCAGGCTGAATTTTTAAAATCGGAAAGTAAAGAATTTATCTTTTCCGGCAAGGCGACTTCTCCTTGAACGATCGAGGGCCGATCAGTAATTTTAATTCTATAATTTATTCGACTGCATATTATAACAAATATTAAATTAAATCAAGTCATAATATTTAATTATGAATCATTAAATGATCATGCGGGAGATTAGGCGGTTGGTTAAGAAAAAGAAGCTTTGAATATAAAACGCGTTATATTCATTTTTTAATATATTTTGAAATGGTCGTGTATAGGATGTCATTGTCGATAAAAGGTTTTGTTATGTAATCATCCATTCCCGCGGCGATAAACTTTTCGCGGTCGCCGGGCATGGCGTAAGCCGTTATGGCTATTATTGGGATGCGTCTTCCGGCCGAAGCCTTTTCGATCTCTCTTATGATTTTAGCGGCCTCTAGACCGCTCATTTCAGGCATCTGGCCGTCCATTAATATGAGGTCGAATTCCGCTTTTTTATAAAAATCTAAAGCTTGCCTGCCGTTTTGGGCCACTGTTAAGGTCCAATTTAATTTTTTAGCTATGGAAAGGATAAGCGAACAGCTTATATTGTCGTCTTCCGCGAGAAGGATGTTCAAATTTTTATCAACGCCTTCGATTGGCTGAGCTGATTTTAATTTTTGTTCGGGTTTCGGCTGAGCCTGAAATATCTCTAAAGGTATTTCGACGATGAACTCGCTTCCCTTGCCAGCTTCGCTTTTTACGCTAATATTGCCGTTCATCAATTCCGTAAGCCCTTTAACGATCGACAGGCCCAGACCGGTTCCTCCATGAACCCTTGTGTATGACTCGTCGAGTTGATGGAAAGTTTCGAATATCTCGTCGATTTTATCTTCCGGTATTCCAATTCCTTCGTCCTTAACGGAAATCTTAATGCGGCAAATATTATCTTCTGGAGGGGCTTGAGAAATTTTAGTGATGATTTTTCCCGAAGGAGTGAACTTAACGGCATTGTTTAAAAGATTAAGCAATATTTGCTTTAAACGGAGTTGGTCGCCGATAAATTCATTTTTTATACCGGCGTCTATTTCGCATATCAATTCGTTATTTTTATTTTTCAACTGTTTTTGAATCATGGATACTGAATTTTCAACGACGTCAGAAAGATTGAAAGGCCTTTTATTGAGCGTTATTTTTTTTACTTCGAGTTTTGAGAAGTCAAGTATGTCGTTAATCAATTCCAGAAGGTGAGATGCAGAAATTTTGACCGTTTCGTTAAATTCCATCTGCTCGTCGTTGAGTCCGCTTAAAGATAATAAATTTGAAAATCCGATAATTCCGTTCATGGGAGTTCTTAATTCATGGCTCATATTGGCCAGGAACCTGCTTTTAGCTTTATTAGCTTCTTCCGCGTTGTTTTTAGCGATAATCAAAGCGCTTTCTATAAGCTTTTTATCGGTTATATTTCTGACGTTGCTCTGGACCGAGGAGAGTTTTCCATTTTTAAAGACCGGCCTTGCCGTGTGAGAAAGCCATTGAATATCTCCGTTTTCAGCGTAAAAGCGGTATTCGAAGTCGATTATTTCCTCTCCGGCTAAAGCTTTTTGAAGCATTTCAAACGCAGCGGTTTTGTCTTCTGGATGTATGAATTCCGGAAATGTCTGCCCGAGAAATTTATCGGGCAGATGACCCAGTATTTTTTCCGCCTGCGGGCTTATGTATGTTAATTTTCCTTCGCAGTCCTGAAGCATTATAAGATCGGGGCTGTTAAGAATCATCAGTTTATATTTCTCTTCGTTTTCTTCGGCTGTTTCCCGCGCGCGCTTCAATTCGCTTTCGGTCTTTTTGCGTTCGGTCATGTCGCGGATAATGGCTATCGTATATACATCGCCGTATAAAGTGTAATTATCTACAGTAACGTCGAAATAAAACTTTTCCCCGTTTTTTCTGAGCCCGACGGTTTCATAACGTTTCGGAACCGGTTCTCCGGCCATTCTTTTTCTGACGTTTTCAGATACCTGTTCCCGGGCTTCCGGCGCGATTTGTTCTAATATAGGACGTCCGGCCAGTTCGTCCTTGCTTTCGTAACCGAACAATTTAAGGTAAGCATCGTTCATAAAAACGTTTACGCCGTTTTTGGATATGCCGATTGAGTCTTGCGAATTTTCAAAAATGGAACGGAATTTCAGTTCGCTTTCGCTGATTTTTTTATTGGCTTCTATTTCTTTCAGATTTTTAAGGCCCATTCCAGCAAGTATTTCGGTGAAGGTTTTGATAAAGAAAATATATTTATTCAATTTTTCTTTAGACCATACGGGTACTTTTGAAACGGCTTCCAGATAAGATTT
>JAKPTH010000086.1 GCA_029571125.1 bacterium | reverse complement strand
GATGCCAAGCTCGGCGGCGGCGCGGTCTAGCGCCCTGGCTATGGGAGTATAGTTGGTGGATTCGCACGCTTCGGCAACCACCGATATGGGAGTTATCGAAATTCTTTTGTTGATGATGGGGATTCCGAACTTCAACTCTATTTCGTTTACCGTAGAAACAAGATTTCGGGCATAATTGGTAATTTTTTTATAAATTTTATCCGAGCATATTTTAATATCGGGATGCGCGCAGTCTTTTAATGAAATTCCCATAGTGACCGTACGGATATCGAAATGCTCCATCTGCACCATAGCTATCGTTTCAAGTATCTCGTTAGGCGTAAAATATCCCATTTGTATAACGCTCCATTCTATTACATACGAATATTGAGTCAAAGTTAAAAACTTTAAAAAATATTTTATCACATTTAATATTAATTTACAATGTTTTTTTAGCCGCTCCCGCCTAACTCTATTTAACTTTGCGCGGGTTATTGACAATTCGGCGTCTAAATGTTATAATCAGCGCGGTGAATTTATGAAGTCTTCAATAATTACTACCAAGCTGGAAAATATTTCAGAGATAAAGATAGACATATCAAATATAGACCGGGCATATTCTGACATATGTTCGGTTTTCAAATCCAGGGAAGCGGCGGCGGAAATCGCAAAGCTCGAAGAGCTCGCCGCGCAGCCTGATTTCTGGTCCAGCCGCGAAAATTCAACCCAAACGCTTAAAAGCCTTAATCAGTTGAGGCCGCGGCTCGCCCTTTTCAACGAAATCGCTTCGCTATGCGACAACGTGCATATAACTTTCGAGCTCATTCAGACCGAAAACGACGCATCGCTAACCGCAGACCTCATAGACGCCATGCAAAAAACCGCTCAAAAGCTTTCCGAATTCGAAATAGCCCTTCTGCTCGACGAAAAATTCGACTCCAACTCCGCTATTATTTCCATCCATCCCGGAGCGGGCGGCACCGAGTCTCAGGACTGGGCGCAGATGCTTATGAGAATGTACACGCGCTGGATGGAAGAGCATAAATTCAAATATTCCATAATAGACCAGCTGCCCGGCGAAGAAGCCGGCATAAAAAGCGTCACGATCCTCGTCAACGGCCTGTACGCTTACGGCTACCTGAAAGGCGAAAAAGGCGTCCACCGCCTTGTCCGCATATCCCCGTTCGACGCCAATCACCGCCGCCATACGAGCTTCGCGTCGGTGGACGTGCTGCCTCAAATCGAGGAAAGCGAAGAAATAGCCATAGAGGAAAAAGACCTTAAAATAGACACGTTCCGCTCTTCGGGCGCCGGCGGCCAGCACGTAAACGTCACCGACTCGGCCGTGCGCATAACGCATCTTCCCACCGGCACCATCGTGCAATGCCAGAATGAGCGCTCGCAATTTTCAAATAAAGCCACCGCGATGAAAATACTTCAGTCCAAGCTCGCGGAATTAGCCGCCCGCAAGCGCCAGGACGAAATAGACAAGCTCAACGGCATGAAAAGGGAAATCGCCTGGGGCTCCCAGATAAGATCTTATACTTTCCACCCGTATAACCTGATCAAGGATCACCGCACGGCCTATGAAACCGGAAACGTGGCTCCGGTCATGGACGGCTATATCGACGATTTCATAAAAAGCTATCTGCATTTCATCAAATCGTCATGATGCCGGACGGCGCGATTATTTTTCACCGGCCGAGAGCGGCCTCGGTAAATTAACAAATCCAGATACGGCAATTATATGAAAAAATACGCTGATTTTAAAATTTTATTGCTCGACGCTCCGGAAACCGATATGGGCTGGTTTAACGGCAACGTCGCTTCGCCCGCGCTGGGCTACATCGCAGCTTACGTCAAAAACGACTTTAACGTTAAAATTCTCGACCTGCATGTTGAAAAGCATCCATGGCTGGCTCTAAAAAACACTCTCGAAGATTTCAAGCCGGATCTGATCGGCTCGACTTTCGTACATACCTGTCATCACACCGAAGTAAACTCCTGCCTGCGCATGATTAAAAAAATCTGCCCGTCGGCTTTTGTAGCGGGCGGCGGTTATCTGTTCGGCGTTTTACACGAAAACTATATTAAAAGCGGTCTCATAGATATAGCCGTAATCGGCGAAGGTGAAATGACCTTTAAATTAATCGCCGAAACGCTCGCCATGCGTAAAAAGCAAACCGCCGTTCTGAGCCGCAGCGATAAAATTCTCAGGGAGAGCCTTAAACGTATAGAGGGCCTGGCGCTCGGCGAATCCGAAGTTTGCTCATCGGCGTCAAGTTTCGATTCGCGCGTCGGTATTTATAAAAGCCCCGCGCGGCCTTTTATCGAAAACCTCGACTCCATACCCATGCCCGCCTTCGAATTGTTTCCAATGGAACGTTATAATCTTCCTATATACGGCGGCAAAGAAACATTCGGCGCCATGTTTTCGCGCGGCTGCGCCAACCGCTGCAGCTTCTGCACCGAGTCGGCCGCATGGAACCACACCGTCAGAAGGCATTCCCCTGAATACGCCATCAAATATCTCAAGATATTATATGAAATTTACGGCAAGCGAACATTCGTATTCGGCGATACGGATTTTTTATCAAAACCAGAATGGGTGCGCGGCTTCATAGATAATTTGAAGGCGAGCGGGATGAAAATTAATTTTTTCGTACAGGCCTGCTGCACATCGGTTATTAAATGCGCCGATATGCTGCCGGAATTAAAAAGGCTCGGCCTTTTTAAAATAATGCTCGGCGCGGAATCGCCGTTTGCCGACGTATTGAAACTACTCAACAAAGGCATGCAGAACCGCAATATTATATTAAGAGCTATGGATTTAGTAAAAAGAAACGATATCCTTCTTTTGATAATGATGATCTGGGGCACCGAACACGATACCGAAGAATCGCTCGTGCAGGAGCTCGAATTTTTCGGGCGCTACGCCGATTTCATAAGCCCGGGGATGCTAACGCCTTATCCTGGAACCGCCCTCTATGAAAGCCTCAAAAGCACCGGGCGCATAACGGTTGACGACCTTTCAATGTACGATCAGCTTCACGTTATAATGCCTGCGGGAAAAATGACCTATATGCAGACCGTTACAACCTACCGTAAAAACCTGTTTTTACACTATAATATCAACTGGAAAACCTATAAAAGCCTGTTTTCGAAAAATAAATTTTTAAAGCGCATCCAGTGGTATTACTTTCTGCTGATATGGAGCACTTTTTACAAAGATCTCATGGCTTTCGGCCAGGACCATTTTCAAAAACATATAATCTACGAAAAAGAATACGACGCTATTATGAACGGATAATATCGTAAAAGGTTCTTTTTCATGTAATATGGGTAAAATATTTATTAATTTTTTAGGTTAGAGCGGGTGACAGATAAATTTTGAAGGGGCGTTGCGGAGTCGCCGAAGCCCATGGATGGGCAAGAGGCGACGAGCACGAGCGGCGAAAATCCCGGAGGGATTTTCGAACGCGTCCCCGAAAAATTATCTGGCGCCCGCATAAAACTATCCATTCCAAATGAAAAGGAACCTCGTAAAATAATCCCGGCGTGAGTTCAAACGCGAATGAACTGATTAATTAGAATTTTTAATCTCACAGCCGTCGGCGGCGTGCGCGACTTTTATCGTAAAGGCGAAAAGCTGCGCGAGAAGGTAAAGCGTGAGGGATATGCCGGTTATTACCATGGTTTCTTCAAGGTAAGGCGTTTTCATGGTCAGTTCAGGTATTTTAACTATCTCGCTGGTGATTTCGACGAAAAGCGCTATCACCAGAAACATCAGGCCGTAGTCGTGACTGAGGTGATTCAGTTTTTCTTCGACCGCCCTGACGCCGCTTCCGACCGAACCGAATATCCTGAATATGGTTTCGCGCTCTTCGAGCGCGACGCCGTAACCTACGAATATAGTCGCTATGGCGTTTAATATGTCGTCAACCTCTTTAATGTTGTTGGCCGGGTTCATAAAAAGCGAAACGAGCGTAAACGCCGAAAAAATAGCAACGGCGAAAGTGAACAGATTAAAAATAATCATTCCGCCGCGCGACATCAAACCCAATAAAATCCTTTTGCCGTTAACTATGTCTTTCATAATAGTTTTCCCTTTCCTTTTTTCAGTTTCCGCTGATTACTATTCCGTGCGGCAGAGACTCGCCGAAGAACAAGCGCTGGTCGTTTTCATCCATGGCGGCCAAATTCATGAGCAAATCGTACAGGTGCTCCGACGCCGGGCATGTTTCTATCTGCTTTTGTATTTTAGCCATCGTTTCGGCCGAAAGGTCCAGTTTGCGGTCGCCGGTGACGCGCGCCATAAGTATCGCCGAATAAGGGATATAGGCTTCCTTCGACCAGTCGAACTCCAGAAGCGCGTTCACCCAGTTTTCGGC
>JAKPTH010000078.1 GCA_029571125.1 bacterium | reverse complement strand
TTCCTCAGCGCGTGATGCATCGTGAAAGGATCGCCCGTAACGAGAATTTCCCTGGCCTGGCCGGCATAATAACACTCGTCGTATGTCCGCAGCGGACCGTCGTAAAGCCTTACGGCGAAAATGAAAAAAGCCAGCCAGATTACGATTAAATGCAGTTTTCTTTTTAAATAAAGAGTCTTAATTAAATCCATAGCTGTTGAAACCTTGCCGTAAAATTAAATAAAGGCAGGTGGCCCAGCACCTGCCTGTGATTTTTTATAGTGGAAAACCCCGCCGGGTTATACTTTATTCGTCTTCTCCGCCTTCGCATTTAGCGAAGACGTCGACCTTCACCTTTTTTTTGGATTTAGTGACCTGGTCCTCCACGAGTTTTTTAAGCTCGGCGATGCAATCAGAATGAAGTCTGATACATCCTTCCGAAGCTTTTTTACCCAGGCTTTCGGGTTCGTCGGTGCCGTGTATGCCGATGCCCTGCCACGGTGTTTTAAGCCTTAAAAACCACGGCCCGTAAGCGTATTTTCCTTCATGAAGCCATTTGTCGCTTTTATGGATCGAAACTATATGAAAATTACCTTCGGGCGTGCGCAGATCGCCTTTGGACTTTTTATCGGCTCCGTCAGGGTTGCGGCCTATGGCCACTTTGTATTTTTTAACCAGTTTTCCGCCCTTGTAAAGCTTGAGCAGATAGCGGCTTTTATCTACCACTATCGAAAAATCGCCGGGCATTTTCTTTATTTTTTCAACGGATATTATCGAAGCGATTGAATCGGGCGCCGCTGAAGCAGCCGGCGCAGCTGAAACTTCGCCGCTTGCGGCGGGAGCGTTTTTTTCTTCGGCGGACGTTTCTTTTTCTTCCGGTTTTGAAACTTCGCTTTCGGCATTTTTAACGGCATCAGTCCGCTGAGGCCGGGCGGCAGGCGACGAAGCCTGCATGTTGGCGGCGAAAGTTTTAAGCGCGCCGTCTTCGACGTTAGATGCCGAACTTGCGTAATTGACCCTGAGCGTAAAAATTATAAGCACCAGAAGAAAAAAAGAGGAAATCACGTAAAAAAGTTTCTGTGAATTAACGCCGCTGTTCATTTATATGCACCTCAATATTTTTTTTCATAGGCGACTTTGCCGTCTATCATTACAACGATTCTCATCCCGCCTTCGGCGATCAGGTTCAAGCTGACCTTATCTCCGGATTTGTTCTGCATATCGTATAGCACACTTTCTGAATCGGCATTTATTTTCAAAATTTTAACGTTTACAGTTTCGGTTTTAGAAGGCGGAACCATAAAAGTAAATTCCAGCGGCTGCGATGCTTTTGTAAGCTTCGAAAAAGCCTTGTTTTTAGAGTCGATTTTCAATGTGATCGTATAGTTCACAAGAGTAGGATCGTTAATATCCACCTTTGCGGCGTGATTTAGATACGTCTGGACGATGGCGGCCTGCTCGTCTAAAAGACTTATGAGTTTTCCCACGGTATCGAGCGGCTTATTTCTGGAATTAAATGCGGTGCCGGTTATTTTAAACATGGCGTTGTTGGAATCGTCGCGCCTGACGTTTTCGAGCGTAATTTTCTGGCCTGCGTAGTTGGCGTGAAAAGATTTTAAAATAGGATCTTCTAAAAAAGCCTTGACCTGCAGCTCGGTAATTATAACCGCTTCGTCGCCCGCGCCGCGTTCTTCGCCGGCGGCAGCATCCGCTGCGGCGGAACTCCGGGCCCCGCTTTTAACGTTCGCCGCCTGCGAACCGGTTACGGCCGGAGCGCTGAGATCTCCAAGGCAGTAAGGGCAGACGCTGTTCTGGTCGTCGACGTTTTTTTTGCAATGCTGGCAGGCCGTCATGGCGGCCCAGAGCGGAGCAGCCATAAGCACGACCGCCGCGAAAACCGCCATGAATATTTCCGCCGGGCTGGTAAAGCGTTTATTTATTTTTTTCGCGCCTATCGCGGCGGAGTTACTGGGGATTGTTCTTGTTCTGGTTATTTTGATGGTGTTTTTTAAATCCATAAAAGCCTTGCCTCCCGTTAGGTTTGTTAGTTTTTATGTTTTTGGCAGCATTTGGAACCGCGCTTTTTTTATGTTTTTCGATTTTCTGGCTTATTTCGGTTTCGAGTACGCTTATATAGCTGTCGTTGATGCTGTATGTTTCGACCAGATTTTTAGCGACTCCCACGCCGCGGCTTATAAGCATGGCTGCAAGCTGATCTATGGTGAGCATCATGATAGGATAAGGCGAATTGTTTTTCACGTATTCGCAAACGTCGGCTTCATACTCGGAGAATAAAATGATGGCTCCCATGTTGAACTTATGGTTCGACATTATCTTTATAAGCTCTTCGGCGTTTTTAACGCTATATTTGCGCTGAGGCGGCCAGCGCCTTATAACCACGAGCATATTAACGTTGCTGGCGAAATGCTGAAAATTAATGGCGTAATCTATGCCGCCGTCCGTACGGCGATTGACGACGGTATATTTAGCGAAGCCGAGGTCGCGCAAAAGGTTTTCTACGAGACGCTCAAATACCAGAAAGGGAAGTTTATTTAATTTTTCGATAAACTGGGCCTTAAGCTTAAGATAATTCGCCGCAAGATAGCCTTCAAGACCTTCAGGAAGCATTTCAACAGGCTCTGCATTCTGCTGAGCCATTGCCGGAGCCTGGACTTCGATAGTTTCGGGCGGAGCCTCTTCGATTTTAGGCTCGCTGTAATTTTTAAGGCCGATCATGCCGTTGGCGAGCTTTAAAAAATCCGTCTGAAGCTTGAGCTTTTCGGCCTTCCGAACTTCGAGAGCGAGCCTCGTAACGATAACGGTTTCAAGCGTCTGCGTGCCTTTCTTCTCCACCAGTTTCTCTAAATTTATAACCCGGGCGATCTCCTTAAAATGCATCGGTTTTTTGTTTTTAATCAACACATGCTTTATAGCGTCTAATAATTCCATTAATTTTTTACCTCACTTCATATTACGATCGTACAATTTTGCTTAATATTCGGGAGCCGGCAAATGCTATCTATCGAGCTCGCCCGCTATAATATTGAGGGAACCGAGCGTAGCCACAGCGTCCGCTATAAGCCCGCCTTCGACCATTCTGGGGAAAGCGGATAATATCGCGAAGCAGGGCGGCCGAACCCTCACGCGGTACGGATTGGTTCCGCCGTCGGAGACCACGTAAAAACCGAGCTCGCCGTTAGCGCCTTCCACGGCCGAATACGTTTCGCCCGCCTGCGGGCGGACGCCGTCTATAACCAGCTTGAACTGCCTTATCAAAGCTTCCATTTCGCCGTAAACCTTTTTTTTCTCAGGAAGCGTGACATAATTATCTTCGCAGTTGACCGGGCCCGCGGGCATGCGCTCTAACGCCTGCTCGATGATTTTTACCGATTCCACCATTTCCTGCATTCTGACCAGATAGCGCGAATAAACGTCGCAGCCCGAATCTACTGCGATGTTAAAGTCGAACTCTTCATAACCCATATATGGCGATGATTTTCTGACGTCATACGCCACCCCGCTCGCGCGCAGGCAGGGGCCGGTTATAGAATACGCCGCGGCGTCATGCGCGGATATTTTACCGACGTTTTTGGTGCGCTCATAAAATATCTTGTTTCTTGTAAGCAGAGAATCGACGTCCTTGAGGGCCGCCGGAATTTTCTCTTCGGTCAGGCGTTTTACCGAGGGAATAAAATCTTCGCCGGCGTCGCGCATAAGCCCGCCTATTCGGGTATAGGCCGTTGTAAGGCGCGAGCCGCAAAGGGATTCTAGAACTTCATAGATGTCTTCGCGGAGCCTGAAAAAATACCAGAAGTTTGTAAGCGCGCCCAGATCGACCGCGTTAGCGCCTATGCATACCAGATGGTCCATAATCCTTGACAGTTCGGAAATAATGATCCTTATGTAGCGGCAGCGTTCGGTGATTTTAATATCCATGAGGCGCTCTACCGCCATGACATAACCTACGTTGTTAATCATAGCCGAACAGTAATTAAGCCTGTCGGTATATGGAATGACCTGCGAATAGGTGCCTTTTTCCGCCGATTTTTCAAATCCGCGATGGAGATATCCGATTTCAGGCACGCATTTTATTATCTTTTCGCCTTCGAGCTCGAGAGTGAACCTGAGCGTTCCGTGGGTGGCCGGATGCGAAGGGCCCATATTCAGAGTGACGCGGCTTGATAAATAATCTTTTTGATTCGAAGTCATAATTCACCTAAGTTGAAAGGATAGTGAAGCTATTATTTTTTATTCCCGAGTATCATGTCCTTTATTTTCTGGCCGCGTTCGGTCTTCGGCTGGAATTTTTCGGGTTCGCTCTCTTTTTTCTCGCGCTTTGACGCCGCTTTAACCGCAGGTTTTTCGGCGGGTTTGACCGCTTCCGCGGCATCCGGCGCTTTAGCCGGAACTTCTTTTTTTACTTCGACAGGAAGGGGTTTGGCCGATTCTTCGGCGCACGCCTGCGCTATCTTTTCTACCAGTTTCGCCGAATTTTCCCTGGCTTTTTCGCGTTTATCAGCCGCGGAAGCCGCGTCGTCGGCGCGCTGATTGAGAATTTCCCATTTTTTTATATTCACCACGAGGCTTTTATGGAATTTTTCGTCGTGCCCGGGCGCCTTGCAATCAGTCAGACGGTCGGTTATGGCGATTTGAGGATTGGCCGCCCTGAACTTGTTGACAAGCGCCGCGGCTTCGTCTCGTGTTATCTTGATTTTTTTAGCCTCGGAAATATCTGAAAAGGCGAGCGTGAAAATTAAAGCGGATACGGCAATTAAAATAAATCTGGCACTGAATTTCATATAATCCTCCCTTAGTATAAAAAATAAAAATGAGCTTTAATTTCGTTATTTATCTTTAACAGCTAATAGCTTATCAGAAAAACTCTTTAAAATCAACTTTTATTATCTTGCCGCGGCCTCTTTTTTTTCGGGCTGCGCTTAGTTTTGCCGGCCTTCGGCCGAAGGCGACTGCTTGATCGAACTGAACATGTACATAATCACGCCGAGAATGAAATAGCTCACCGCGAACTGTATGGGAAGCGAAGACTGTATTTTCCACGGCAGATAAACGTCGCCGCTCGGCGAAATGGAATGTATTATGCCGAAAAGAGTCAGAATCGAAGTAATTATAAAATAATGCCCGGCCTTCATGAGCTTATTGTCTATTATCAGAGCGAGCGCCCCGCCCCACAGCATGGCCGTCAATATAAAGCCCTGGCCGAGAGCCGTTATGACGTCCAGCTTGGACTGAAGTCCCGCCGAAAAAACGAACCTGGCTGCCGTTTCCTGCGGAAGAGTCGCAAGAAATCCCATAAATTCGCCCTTGATCTGGCTTATCATTATCAGCAGAAGGTTGGCTATTATAGGCAGGAACGCGAAAGTTACCGCCGGAGCATGTTCGTGAGGGCATTCCTGATACGCCTGGCTGGCTATTTCGAGGCCGACGAATATTAAAATCGGCGCCACGCAGGCTTCCGGAAGCACCTGAAGCATCCAGGTCAGAACGCCGAACATGCCGCCGATTCCTATAAAAAGACCCGTCGCGAGAGTATATCCGGCGCGCGCTCCCATGCTTTTATAAGCGGGGTGACCGATATAAGGCGTGGACTGGGCGACGCCGCCTGTAACGCCGGCGAGCAGCGTGGCGAAAGCTTCTGTGAGCAATATATTGCGGGTATTATAATCGTCTCCGGCGCATTTGGCCGACTCGGTGACGTTGATGCCGCCTATAACCGTCAAAAGGCCGAACGGAAAGGCTATCGGAAGGTATTTAATCGCCTCGCCCATGCCGGCGAGAAATCCCAAAGAAGGCAGAGGAAGGTTCATTGAAAAAGCCAGATGCGGCATTTCATATTTGGCCGCGCCGAGAAGGCCGAGCGGTCCCAGAACATGATAAAGCGCCGCGCCGAAAACGACGGCGACGAAAACGCCAGGCGCGCTGAAAGGAAGATCTACCCTGGCTATTATCGTATAAACGATTATGCCTGCGACTATAAGCGCCAGCGTTGACATTTTAAAAAGCGTAAGAAGCGGTATAATCGCCAGCAGGCCGACTCCGACGAGACGTACCATGACGTTCATAGAAAAAAGGGCCTGCTTCGCTACGAGCGAATATAAAATTATTCCCAGCACAACAAGGCCGACTATCGGCATTTGAAAAAGAGTGACCAGCGGCAGAAAGCCTATAAGAGCTATTCCGATTCCGCCGATCGAGCCGAGAAGCCCGGCCTTCGGAACGATCTTCTGGACGTATTCTCCGGCGAAAGACATAAAAAGCTTCAGCACGCCTATGAGCATCATCGTGGCCATGCCCACCTGCCATGCTATTTCAGGGTTTTTGCCCGAAGCCAGGTAAGCCGGCCCCAGAACGGCCACGGCTATGCCTATCGTCGACGGAGTGTCCAGGCCCAGAGGCATGGCGGTGACGTTGGGATTTTTAGTCTTATTGGCCAGGTTGAAGGCCATAACGGTGTAAATTATATCTCCGAACATTACGCCGAGCGCAGTGCCGGGAATCATTTTGGTGTAAACATACTGCTCCGGATAGCCGAAACCGTAAACAAGAATTCCCGCAAGAATTACAAGATTGGTGACGTTATCGACCATGAGCCCGAAAAAAGCGTTTAAATCGCCTAAAGTAAACCAATGGTATTTGAAATTACCGTTCGCCGCGGCGTTAGACATTTTTACCCACTCCCGTTTTATTATTTTATTATTTTTTGCGAATGCGATGCGGCAAAAACTTTATTTATTCTGCCGCTTGGCGTTAATTTTTGACCTGAAAAGCCCTATATAAACTCGATAAATTTCTTTTCGGCCGAAGATTTATACATGGTCAGGACCAGCTCGAGCGATTTTCTCGCCTGGTCGCCGTTAATATAATTGACGTCTCCGGTTTTAAGAACCCTTATCACGTCGTTATAAATAAAAGGATGGTTGGGGCAGGAACCCTTATAAAGCCCGCCCGCATAAGTATTCCCTTCGCGAACGTCCAGGTCGGGCCGATCGCAGCCTTCGATTTCCCAATATTCGATACGGTTCATGGCGTCGCCTGAAATTTCTACGGACCCTTTTTCGGCCGATATATAAAGCGAGCATTCCTTGTTTCTGGGAAAGGTGTTAACGCTGAATTCGAACGTGGCCTGAACGCCGGATTTGAACTCGATCAGAGAAGATATCTGGTCTTCGAGTTCTATATTATGCGCTATAGTGGCGCTCTGCGCCACCACGCGCCTGACGGGCCCCAGAAGCCATTGGAGGATGTCCACGTAATGGATCCCCTGATTCAGCGCCGTTCCGCAATCGAGCTGCCTGGTGCCGCGCCAGCCGGTAAAATATTTTTGAGGGCGGAGCCAGCGAACGCAGACGGCGGCCGAATATATTTTGCCGAGCTTGTTTTCCGCGATAAGCTTTTTGAGTATCTGAATGGTGTTGTTATAGCGGACCTGAAGCACCGCGAAAGTGTGCAACCTGCGGTCGCGCGCGGCGGCTATAAGGTTATCCGCGTCCATAAGATCGGCGCAAAAAGGTTTTTCCATCAATACATGCTTTTTATTTTCAACCGCGGCCATGCCCATTTCGTAGTGCAGGCCGTTAGGCGTGCAGACGGCGACGACGTCGGCGTCCGTAGTGGCGAGCATTTCACGGTAATCCCTGTGGCCGCGCAAATTATATTTTCTGCACGCCGCCTCGAGCGCGCTTGAGTCGATATCGCATATATCCACGAATTCGGCGTCGGGATTAGGCCGCACGCCGCCCGTTTCATCTCCGAAGACCGCTTCGAAATGCCTGGCGGATATCCTGCCGCATCCTATCAGCGCAAATTTTATCTTTCTGTCCCTGATTATCTGTGTCAATTTAAAGTTCCTTTCTTAAATTTTGCCGCCGTCGCGAAAAGCAGGAGCGCAATTTAATTTAAAGCCTGTTTAAGACGTTTTCCCACTTGGAGCATATCACGTCGCGCGAAAAATTTTCGCTGACGAAATTAAAGGCGTTATCGCCCATCCGCAAGGCGGCTTCCTTATTTTTTACGAGAATATCCAGATTCTTAATTGCCGCCGGAAGATCTCCCGGATAAGACGCAAGACCCGCGCCCGCCTTTTCGATAAGTTCGACGCATTCGCCCGCGGCGAACATCAGTATTGGCTTTTTCATGGCCATATATTCATACATTTTGGAAGGCAGAGCCCCTCTGAAAACGGCTATATCCAGGAGAGACACGACGCACGCGCCGGCCGTGGCAATAAGCGCCGGCATCATGGATTTCGGAATCAGCCTCTCAAAAACTATGTTCTTAAGCCCGAGCGCTCGTGATTTTTCCTCGAGCTTTTCGCGCTCCGCGCCGTCGCCGACTATAAGAAAACGAACGTTTTCGCGGTCCTGGGACGCGGCGGCTATATCTATCAAAAAACTCAAATTTTGGGATATTCCGATAGTGCCCGAATAAAGCACCACAAATTTATCCTTAAGGCCGAATTTTTCACGGAATTGATCTATCAACGAATCGTATTCGCCGGCGCGGAATTTTTCGTGGCTGAAAAAATTACAATCCACACCGTTTGGCAGAAAATGCACTTTATTGAATTCGACGTTTTTTTTGCGGATATTATCGACAATCCCGCGCGTCACGCAAGCCACGCCGGCCGAAAATCTGTAGGCCGCCTTTTCCAGCGCCGCCGCGCATCCTATTAAAAATTTATTTTTGACCATGCCTAGATCCACGGCCGAATCCGGCCAGACGTCGGAAACGTTGAAAACATAGCGCACGCCGTAAATAAGGCGCATAGCTATAGCCGTGAAAGCCATGAAAAGGGGAGGAGACTCGACTATGGAAACGCAGGGCCTTATTTCGGCTTTTATTCTCGCGAAAGCGAAAAAAGACGAAATCGCAAAAGAGATATGCGTAACGAGCCTTTTGAGAAAACCTTTATTGGGCGCGGCGAATATATAAGTTCTGTAAACGGTTATGCCGTCGATTTTCTGCTTGATGAGAAACTTGTTTTTATATTCCTTCGGTATCACGCCGGAAGGATAGTTCGGAAACGCGCACAGGACGAAAACCTCCTGCCCGCGTTCTTTTAGCTTTTTAGCCAGTTCCGAAATGCGCGACTGCGGAGCGCCTATTTCGGGCGGATAATACGGGGTAAGGAACAATATTCGTTTTTTTGAATTATCGCTCATAAATACTTTCCGTTCTATTATAATTTAAGAACCAAATTATAACAGAAATTATTCGATAATTCAATACGAATTTTATTAGAATCGGTGACGCGGAACGGTCGATGAAAAGCTTATTCGTAGCGTAAAGCTTCCACGCAGTTAAGGCCGGAAGCTTTATTGGCCGGATAAATGCCGAAGAAAAGCCCCACGGCTATCGAAAAGCCGAACGAAAGGATAATTGAAGTCGTGGAGACCGTGGTGCTCCAATTTCCGAACCTGGCTATCATATAAGACAGTGAAAT
Organism: bacterium; assembly: GCA_029571125.1. Lineage (GTDB taxonomy): Bacteria > Muiribacteriota > UBA9980 > UBA9980 > UBA9980 > UBA9980. The sequence goes on along the minus strand of JAKPTH010000078.1, from coordinate 154 downwards.
GCCCGATAAAATGCCGATCGTGCCGCCCATGACGCACAGCACTATCGACTCGATCAGAAACTGCTTCAATATATCGCCTTTTTTTGCGCCGATAGCTTTTCTGAGGCCTATTTCGCGGGTGCGCTCGGTGACGGAGACCAGCATGATATTCATA
>JAKPTH010000069.1 GCA_029571125.1 bacterium | reverse complement strand
AGCCAGACGGAAAATTCCAGGCCGAAAAAGAGCCATGGAACGATGCAAAGCGCCATAGCGGAAAACACGACGGCGGGAGTGTAATACTTTGCGAATTTGGTTATGAATTGTTCAGTTTTAGCTTTTTTAGAAGCGGAATCTTCGATCAGAGCGAGTATCTTTGAAACGGTAGACTCGCCGTAAGGCCTTAATACTTTAGCGGTTAAAAGCCCGGAAATATTAACCGCGCCGCTTAAAATCTCATCTCCGCTCCTTACTTTACGAGGAAGCGACTCGCCTGTAAGCGCGCTGGAATCTACCGAAGATTGCCCATCCGTGACGAGGGCGTCGAGAGGAATTTTTTCGCCTGGCTTTATCTGTATGCAATCTCCGGCGCCGGCTTCTTCCGGCGGACGTTTAACGAAAACTCCTCCAGTCAGAAGATTAACATAGTCGGGCCGAAGTCCCATGAGCGATTTAATGGACCGGCGTGAGCGGGCCACTGAATAATGTTCGAAAACCTCGCCGATCTGAAAAAAAATGGTCACCCCGATGGCCTCGTGAAAGTCGCCGAGGGAAAAAGCGCCTATAGTGGCTATTGACATTAAAAAATTTTCGTCGAACCAGTTGTTGTTGATTATATTTTTAAAGGCGGCTATTATCAACGGATAAGCGCCGCTGAGATAAGAAATAAGATAAAAAACAAAAGCCGTTTTTTTGTCGGGAGCGTAGAGCGCGGTCGCCAGAAAGATTATTCCCGCTAAAATACGCAGCGCGAGAAGCTTTATCTCATGAAAATCGCCATGGGCGTCTTCTTCTTCGCCATCATGAAAGCCGGCTGCTTCCGAAAACGTTTCGACCGTGACGCCGTCTTCTATCGAGGATACTATAACCTGAATCTCTTCGGCCGAAAGCCGGCTGTTTTCTTTATCTTCAACGCGAAGCGACTTATCTATAAAATTCAGCGCCGCCGATTCAACCGCCGGATGGCTTTTTACGGCTTCTTCTATTTTAGCCGCGCAGTGAGCGCAGTCAAGGCCCTTTAATAAGTATTTAGTTTTGATCGGAAACACCTCGTTCGATATATTTTCAGGTGAATTTTAACAGAAAACGCTTTAAAAAGCAATATTTTTAATATATTCAGGGCATGTATTTAAAAGTTCGGCTAACGGCGGCTTTAAATTTTAACAAACCTGCAGGTTAAAAACCTTAAAATAAAATTTTTTTTTCTTGATAAATGAAAATATATGTAGTAAAATTAAAATTAAACTTAAGAGATTTGCGGGGCCGCAAAGGCTACGGTTCATTTCTAACACGGCACCGGCCCTGGCGCTGATTTCAAAGAAGGTTTTTATAATGAACGGTATCGAGTCTGAAATTTTAAAAAACATATCCATGGCGGTTTACGTCTGTGATCCGGAAATGAACATCACCTACGTTAACGGCTATTGCGAAACGCTCACGGGCGTCAGCGCAAAAGACGCCGTCAATAAAAAGTGTTACGAACTTTTCGGCAGCGCGCATTGCTCTCAGATGCACGAATGTCCGGTAAAAAAAGCAGTTCAGACCGGCCAGATGGTTTCCACCTCGAAGATAAATTATAAAACCCGCGAAGGCCTTGTAAAGCGAGTCCAGCGCAGCGCTTCGCCAGTAAAAAAAGACGGCAGGGTAGAATACGTCATCGTATATTTAAACGAAATAGAAGAAAAGCCGATGTTTTCAAAACCGCTTATTTTCGATGAATACACGTATTATTTAATGTTTAAAAACGCTCCTGTAATGGCCCATTCCATAGACGGCGACAACCTTATTTGCGAAGTCAACGAACGATGGCTGAATGAAATGGGCTACAGCAGGGAAGAAGTTATAGGCACTCCCGTGGAGCGTTACATGAGCCCCGAAAGCGCTCGTTTCGCGAGCGAGGTTATACTTCCGCAGCTCTGGAAAACCGGCAATATAAGCAACGTCCAGTACAGACTTGTCACAAAAGACAAAAAAAATCTTGACGTTCTGATCAACTGCGTTCTTCTGCAGACTAAATCCGGACAGATAAGCATGAGCATAATGCAGAATATAACAGAACAATTGAAACTTACCAGAGAGCTTCGTGAAACTGCCGCAAAACTCGAACAGATTAACATAATTAAAAGCCATTTCATAACCAACCTCGGGTATGAAATCAGAACGCCGATGACCAATATTATGGGTTTTACGGACATGCTCAACCAGACCAAAATAAGCGAGGAGCAGCAAAAGCTTGTAGGCCATATCAAAAAAAGCGGAGAAATGCTATTTTCAACGATAACTTCGCTTCTAGAGTATTCCAAAATCGAGTCCGACGAAGTTCTTCTCGAAACAAGCGAGTTCAGCTTTAAAAAACTCATATTAGAAACGGTGAACGCCCTGATGGAAAGCGCTGAAAAGCACTCCGACAGGCTTTATTACGCCATCGATTCTAACCTCAAGCATAACGTGTTCGGCGACGAAAGCAAGATTAAATTAATTATCATGAATCTGCTCGACAACGCCGTTAAATTTTGTGAAAATTCTGAAATTAAGGTCAAGTTAAGCGTAGTGTCCGAAACATCTGAAAACGTGCTTATAAAGATAGAAGTCATCGATCAGGGCATCGGCATCGCAGCCGAAAATCTTGAAAATATTTTCCTGCCTTTTTATCAAATCGACGACGGCATTACCCGTAAGCATCACGGCCTGGGCCTCGGATTGACGATTTCAAATCACTACGTTAAAATGATGGGCGGAGAAAGAATTTTCGTTGAAAGCTCGCCCGGCGCAGGCAGCAAATTCCACTTTCAACTGTACCTGGCAAAAGCGGCTCAAAACAAGAAAACGAGCGAACCTGCCGCTGAAGTATCCGCAAAACCAAATTATTACATCGGGAAAAAAATACTCGTAGTCGAAGACAACCATCTGAATATAGAGGTTATCTGCAGGCTTTTAAAGATATGCCAGTGCGAGTTCAAGGTAGTAGAAAACGGGCTTCATGCGCTGGATATCATTAAATCCGGCGAAAAATTCGACGCCATTCTTATGGATATAAATCTGCCCGAAATAAGCGGAATAGAAACTTCTAAAAAAATAAGGGAATACGGCTGTCAGACGCCCATAATAGCAGTTACGGCCTACTCTTCGTCAAACGACAAGCTTTTATGTTTCGGCGCCGGAATGAACGATTATCTTACCAAGCCGATCAATTTCAACCTTCTTGTAAGCTCCATAAAAACTCACTGCGCCGCTTTTATAGCCTGACGCTTTTTACTTTTAAAAACAAAACAAACGCGATAAAGGATCCGGCCAAAAATAAAAAAAATACCGTATTCTGGCAGATTACAGTATTTTTATTTTT
>JAKPTH010000063.1 GCA_029571125.1 bacterium | reverse complement strand
ACAGCCATTATCATTGGCTCTATCATTGACATAATTGAGTCAACTGCTGTGTCAACTTCGGTATCATAGAAATCAGACATCCTGAGCAGCATGTCATCCAGTTTTCCTGTCTCTTCGCCGACTGACACCATCTGAACGACCATAGGCGGAAAAACAGTAGACGCTTTCAAAGGCTCCGATATGGATTCGCCTTCTCTTATTGACGCGCGCGTTTTATTGACCGCATCGGCAATAACTACGTTTCCGGCCGTATCGGCGGTAACTTCAAGGGCCTGTAATATAGGAACGCCTGACGCGATAAGCGTACCGAGCGTGCGCGTAAACTTGGCGACCGCAACTTTCTTCTGCAGCAGACCGATAACCGGCACCCTGAGGATGTTGGTATCGAAAAGACGAATTCCGCGTTCGCTCTCAAAGAACTTTTTAACGCCTATAAATCCGGCGACTGCGCCGATGGCTATGAGTATGAGATACTGGTTCATGAAAGCCGAAAGTCCCAGCAGCATACGCGTGGGAAGCGGCAGCTTGGCGTCGCCCATATCTCTGAATATGGTTTCGAACGTGGGCAAAACGAAGACTATCAAAAATATGACGACGAGGCATGCGATGCCCGATACGACGACCGGGTATGTCATCGCGCCTTTAACCTTCTGGCGGAGCTGTTCGCTCGATTCGAGGTAGCTGGCGAGACGCGAAAGAATTTCTTCGAGTATACCGCCCGCTTCGCCCGCTTTTACAAGGTTGATAAACAGGTTTGAAAACACCTTCGGATGCCCGGCAAGCGCTTTGGAAAGGTTCGAACCGGCTTCGACGTCCTGCCTGACCTTGGTTATGATATCTCGGAAACGGGGATTTTCGCACTGCTGGCCCAATATGGTAAGGCAGCGCACCAGAGGCACGCCCGCGCCGATCATAGTAGCGAACTGTCGGGCGAAAATAGCGATTTCCGTGGAGCTGATTTTGCGCTGAAATAATTGGAACTCTTTGCCCTTTTCTTTGATCTGCGTAACGAAATAGCCGCGCTCTCGAAGCTTCGCGATCACCGCTTCTTTCGAGTCGCCTTCCATGTCGTTGGTTACTACTTTGCCGTCAAAATTACGGGCCGTATATTGAAATCTTGGCATAATTGCCTCCTTTCGCAAAAAACAAAGCGTTTAGAATAATTACATTGTTCTGGCTTTAAGCATACGCTGCAATTCTTCCGGATAAAGCGTTCTGGAGATGGCTTCTTCCATGGTTATGAGGCCTTTGAAGAACAGCCCGGCAAGCGATTGTTCGAACGTCTGCATGCCGACGTTCTGACATGTCTGCATAACGGTGTACAGCTGATGTATTTTCTGTTCGCGTATAAGGTTCTGTACTGCCGAAGTAAGCGTAAGTATTTCGATCGCGGGAATTCGGCCCTTGCCGGATGCCAGCGGCAGAAGCTGCTGTGCGACGACGCCCTGGATAACGAAAGACAACTGCGTTCTTATCTGTTGCTGCTGGTAAGGAGGGAATATGTCTATGATACGGTTGATTGTCTGCGGCGCGTCCGTGGTATGCAACGTGGCGAATACCAGGTGGCCTGTTTCTGCGAGCGTCAGACCTGATTCTACGGTTTCAAGATCGCGCATTTCGCCTATTAGAACGACGTCGGGGTCCTGACGCAAAACGTGGCGGAGAGATTCGGCGAACGACATGGTATCTACGTGAAGTTCGCGCTGGTTAATAATAGATTTTTTGTGATAGTGAAGGTATTCGATAGGATCTTCTATGGTCATTATATGCACGCGCTGCTCCTGGTTTATAAGGTTGATGAGCGCGGCGAGAGAAGTGGATTTGCCTGAGCCGGTAGGACCGGTAAAAAGCACGAGGCCTTTTGGCAGGCGAGCGAAATCGGCGACCTTTGGAGGAAGTTTAAGTTCGTCTAGAGAGGGGATCTTGGAGGGGATAACACGGAAAGCCGCGCCTATGCAGCCGCGCTGCCTGTATATGTTGACCCTGAAACGGCCGAAACCGTGAACGCTGTAGGAAATGTCGAGTTCGCATTTTTCTTCGAACTCCTTCTGCTGTTCCGCCGTAAGCATGTTATAAACCAGCGAGCGGGTGTCCATCGGGGTGAGCACGTCGAGGTCGGTGGCGATAAGATCGCCGTCTACGCGTATAACAGGCGGCGTTCCAACCGTCAGATGAAGGTCGGACGCGTCATTATCCACAACAAGGTTTAGAAGATCATTTAAGATGAACAACTATAATTCCTCCTTAATGTAATTCCTAATATAATTATAACAAATTTTATCAATAAAATTAAGTTTTTATGCAATAAATTAAGCGGTAACCGCAAATACTTCATCGACGGTGGTCTTGCCAAGCAGAACTTTACGTATCGCGGATTCGCGAAGCGTGAGCATTCCTTCGTTGTGAGCGGTTTCCTTCAGTTCCAGCGTGGACGCGCGGTCGAGTATCATGCGCCTGATGTTATCGGTTACGGCCATGACTTCGTAAATTCCGACGCGGCCTTTATAGCCTTTACCGCCGCATTTTTCACAGCCTTTGCCTTTGTAGAAAAGCAGATTTTTAAGGTTAAGATGCGGCAATTCAAGTTTTACAAGCAATTCAGGCGTTATGCCGAGCGCCTTTAATATATCGGGTTTCGGTTTATATTCGATTTTGCAGTCTTTGCAGATGACCTTAACGAGTCGCTGCGCCTGCACTAAAATAAGCGATGTCGCGACCATGAACGGTTCGATACCCATATTAAGCAGACGGCCTATGGTAGAAGGCGCATCGTTAGTATGAAGGGTTGACAAGACAAGATGTCCGGTAAGCGAGGCTTTAACGGCAATTTCGCATGTTTCGAAGTCGCGTATTTCGCCGACCATTATTACGTCGGGATCGAGACGCAAAAACGAACGGAGCGCGGCGGCGAAAGTGAGGCCTATTTCGGCTTTGCACTGCACCTGGTTGATGCCGTGCAGGTTATATTCGACGGGATCTTCCGCTGTCATAACGTTGACGTCGATCTGGTTGACCGTGTGCAGCGCAGAGTAGAGCGTGGTGGTTTTGCCGGAGCCGGTAGGGCCCGTAACCAGAACGATTCCGTTAGGCATCGCTATGGCGTTCATAAATTTCTCGAGTGATTTAGGCTCGAACCCGAGGTCGGTAAGGTCGAGCTTCAAGTTGCTCTGATCGAGAATACGCATAACGATCTTTTCGCCCCAGACAGTAGGTATCGTAGCGACGCGAAGATCGACGGGCCTGTTGTTGACTTTTATCTTTATACGTCCGTCCTGCGGGAGTCGTTTTTCGGCGATATCCAGCTGGGACATAATTTTAACGCGGGAAGTGATAGCGGCTTGAGCCCTTTTGGGCGGTTCCATGTTTATTCTAAGATCGCCGTCGAGACGATATCTTATGCGTATATCTTTATCGAAAGGCTCGATATGTATATCGGAAACGCCTTCTGTAACCGCATTTGAAATGACGAGGTTGACGAGGCGTATGATGGGCGCGTCGTTTTCATCGAGCTCTTCGAGGTTGCCGAGATCGCCGCCTTCGTTAGCGTCTTTTCCGATATCGCCGAGATCTTCCATGAGTTCGTCCATTTTGCCTTCACTGCCGTAGGCGTTATTGAGGGCTTCGTTGATATCGGTGGAAGTGGCGACGACAGGTTTTACAACAAGTCCGGTCATGAACTGAATGTCGTCGATCGCCAGAATGTTGAGAGGATCGACCATAGCGACAGTAAGCTTGTTTCCGACTTTATTGATAGGGATTAACTGATGGCGGCGCGCTATATTTTCGGGGATAATCCTTACGGTGGCGGGATCTATAAGGTAATTCGAAAGGTTAATATAGGGTATGCCGAGCTGCTTGCCGAGGACCGTAACGATATCGTTTTCGGTTACGACGCCCATTTCGACAAGCACTGCGCCAAGACGCTTGCCGCTCTGCTTTTGAATTTCAAGAGCTTTTTGAAGCTGTTCTTCGTTAACGAGGCCGTCCTGTAGCAGGGCGTCGCCCAGCCTTAGCCGCTTTTTTGGTTCGACCATCTAATGATACCTCCAGAGTTTTACTAAATATATTATAAATTATTTTCTAAGTTACGTGCGCCGCCGCCGCAGGCGTTCTGGACTACCTTTCTAAGCAGCCAGAAAGGCGGTTTTTTTGAAGTCCATTGTACAAAAGATACCAGTGCCTGATACATAAGCATTTCCTGGCCGTCTAAATAAACGGCACCGGCGGCCCGGGCGCTTTGCTTAAAATCATCATTTTTTTTATCTATATAAGATAAATCGTAAATAATTTGATTTTTGTTAAACATTTCGGCGCAAAATTGGACCGGTAACCTCTTGTCGTCAAAATTTGCCGAAGTCGCATTAATTATAAAATCGCTAGCTAACATTATACTACTAAATTTATCATTTTGCAAATCATGATATGAATAAATTATAAATTTTTCGACATTAAAACCGGTAGCCTTGCAAATATGAGCTTTTAAAGCTTCGGCCCTTAATGGATCACGGTTAATTAACGCGAGCGAATCGATGCCGTTGTTAATCAGCTGAAGCGCGACCGCGCGGGCGGCGCCACCGGCGCCCATGATTACAGCCTTTTTAGAAGAAATGCCTAGACCCATTTTTATTATAGGCATGACGAAGCCGTAGCCGTCGGTGTTTTTGCCTTTCCACCTGCCGTTTTCGTTTTTAACATAGTTGCACGCTCCGCATTTTTGAACGAAATTGTCAGTTTCGTCCAGATAATCTATTATAACGCACTTATAAGGAGCGGTTACGTTAAATCCTAGAACGTCTTTATCTTCGATAACTTTTTTGATCGCGGCATCGAAATTTTCCGGCTTGATCTGCCGCAGCTCATAACGGTAAGCTTCGGACAGGCCGAGATACTCCAGAGCGCTGTTATGGATTGCCGGCGAAAGGCTGTTGGAAATGTTTTCTCCGATAAGTAAGATTTTTTTCATTTTTTACCGGCTTTCTTTAAAATTAAAAAAAGGCTGCCCTTATTTTTTTATTGTTCGTCATAATCAAGAAAAATATCCTTTTCCGGTTTCACTTCTTCCGTAGTTTGCGGCTTAATGCCGTACCTGGCGAAGTGCTCGGCCCTTTTTCTGTCGAATGCGGTAGGCTCTGCCGCGGACTGCATGTATTGTTTATAAGTGATCTCCATCGCCGAACGTTTTCTTTCCTGACCATTATTTTCGCCGGACACGTCGAAATAATTCGAAGGATTGACGGAGGCCATTTTTTTTATCTGGTAACGCGCGTGCTTTTCAACTTCGCTTAAGCTGTGATATTTTATTATTTTATCGTAGCACTCGTAAGCTTTTTTATAATCGTAAGTTTGCTGGTAACAAAAACCCAGGTAATAAATGGCATTTAAGTTGGCCGGATTTTCTTCCGTCACTATTTTAAGGTATTTTATAGCGTCTTTAAAATTTCGGTCTAAATAAAGGCGGCGGCCTTTATTGAAGTTATCGCAATCGAGAATGAATATTTTTTTTTGCTCGGAGTCCAGAACGTATAAATGAGCGGTTTCATTATTTAAATCGAGTTTAATCGGCATCGAAAGGGAACCGAGAGAAAAATTTATTTCGTTTGAATCGAAATTTTTAGGCATTTTAAAATAAAAGTCAGGCTTATAATCTTCCGATAAAAAACTAGATTCGAGCGTTTTTATTTCACATAAAAAATCGCCCGCCGGGTTAAATTTCTGCACTCTTTTGTTATTGGCGTCCGCCACGTATATATTGGAATTGGCGTCGAAGCAGATATCGCTCGGAGCGTCGAAAAAGCCGGCCGACCTGCCGCGACGGCCTATAGTTTTTATATAACGCCCTCTCGCTTCGAATACCTGAATACGGTCATTTCCGCTGTCGCAAACATAAACTTCGCCCGAAGAATTCACCTTTACCGCAGTCGGCAGATATAGCTGCGAATCGGCGGTTCCTTTCGAAGCGAAGGAATATTTAAAATAGCCGCTGGCGTCGAACACGCAGATACGGCAGTTGTATTTATCGGCTACAAAGAAACGACCGCCGGAAAAAGCCACCGCGCACGGTTCGCTGAATTCGCCCATCGCTTCGCCGAGGCCTCCAGTTATATTAGTACTCATGCCAAGAGAGTTAAAAAACACCATCCTGTTGAAAAACTGATCCACCACGACGTAGTTGCGGCTGTCGGAGCTTATGTAGATATCCGCCGGATTGCCTAGAAGCTTCTTGCCTTGACTTTCAATGGCGAAATCGCCTGAATATTTAAAGCTGTTGAGCGAATATTTCCTTATTTTTCCGCTAAGGTAATCACCTACTAACAGACGATTATATTTTTTATCATATTTTAAAGAACTGGGCGCCAGAATTAAATTTTCATCGGTATTGTCGATCGATATGATTTTATTTACCTCGTAATGCCTTGCGCCAAGGTAATATTTCTGGTTCAAATATACCATATCATTATCGAAAGTCACAAGATCGAATGCCGCAGTAAGCTGCGGCAAGCTGCCTATTAATATCAACGCAAAAACGGCCGCAGCAAAAGCGCGGTCAAAAAATTCAAATTTGTTGTTTAATGAAAGCATCACTAGTTCACCGGTAATATTACAATTTAAAGGTATATTTTATCATTAACCGATCAAAAAGTAAATTATTTTTTTAAGCGGGGGCCTTAAAAATATGCTTTATGCTTTCCGTTCGAGAAATCTTTCCCTAAAACCGCTTAAAAACAAAATTATTTTAAAGCGGTTTCGTTGACAAGCATAATTTTATGATGTATAATTAATGAAATTATAAGTTTAAAGGGGGAAATACCATGGCAACTCTTATGAGAAAGATATTTTCGGCTTTAATAGTGGTTTCTTTTATGTTCATTGCGACAGGCTGCGACGAAGTGGTAATCGGAACCAACCTTCAGAAAGGCGATAAATATTACGCTAAAGGCGATTATCAGAAAGCTTACGAGTTCTATATGAAAGCCGCCCAGGAATATCAGAGCCGTCTCGGTAAAGTATATTCCAACCGCGAATCGGCCAAAGAAGACGCACGCAAAATGATCGAAGCGTACTGCAAGTCCGGGCTTACCGCTGAAAAACTCGCACGCGACTCAGAAGCGCGCGCCATGTTCGAAAAAGCGATAAAAGATTCTTATGCAATCAAAGAAAGCTATTACGTAAAAGAAGAAGTACAGGTTCCCGCCGGCTACGTTGACCGCTGGGTTCCCGGCTACAACAAAGAAGTTTTCGTCGACGGCCATTACGAAGAAGTTTTCGTCGACGGCGGTTATCAAGACGTATATGTAGACGGATATTACAAAGAAGTTTATGTAGATCCTTATTACCGCCAGGACGGCACATACGTCAACGGTTACTACAAAAAAGTCTGGGTTGACGGCCACTATGAAAAGAAACAGATGCCCGGCCATTACGAAAAAGTATGGAAAGACGGATATTACAAAACCGTATATGTAGACGGTCATTATGAAAAAGTTTACGAACCTGCTCATATCGAATACAAAGATATCTACAAAGAACGCGATGTAACCATCACAGTCGACAGCCCCTATATCGCTCAGGCTAAAACGAAACTTCCCGCATCGACCACCAACGCTCCTAGAGCCGCTGCCGATGAAAACGATCCCGCTTTAAAGGCGGCCTATGAAAAAATGACTCTTGCTTATCAGAACTATACCAAAGCGGGTTCTCCCGATAAAGGTCCCGAGCTCGAAGCCATGAAGTCCGCTCAGGCCGAATATCAGAAACTGCTCGAAGCGAAAAAACAGTAATAACTTATAAATAATAATCCACGGTATTTATGTAAAATCAGAGGCGGCCGGTAAGCCGCCTCTGACTTTACTTTATTTTTAAGCCATTTTCAATTTTAGTCGAGACATTTTGCTGAAGCGCGCGAAGGAAAAGTGAAAATATCTTTAGGAATTTTAACTTTTTCCCATCCTTTATAACTGGTTTCTGTCTTATCGCCCACTTCGGGTTCGACAATCTGGAGTTTCAACAACTTCGTGGCACTGTCAAAAATAAACGTCTGCCTTATGTTATAATTATAATCAAC
>JAKPTH010000043.1 GCA_029571125.1 bacterium | reverse complement strand
AGCCAGATTTTTTCGATACGATGGTATCCGCATTCTATAAGCGTTTTGGGCTTAAGGCCGTAAACCTCTTCCGCCTTTTTGATTTCTTTCACCTGATGGGGCCCGACGCATAAAACGGCGTCGTAATTATCGAAAGCTTCGCGCCTGTATTGCAGGTGAGTGCTTCCTATGGCGTGAAAAACGTAAATATAATGAACGCCGTTTATAGAGCGCTTTATATGAAAATTGCCCAGGTCCGGCATGGTCATAATAAACGCCTTCGAATCGAAGTAGATCATTGCGACCGAAAGCAGGTTTTTAATATAAAAAGGCTTTATGCGAGCGTTTTTTCCGGAAAATATCGAATCGTCTATATCCGATGTGACGTAAGCGATTTCGATATCCGGTTTTTTAAGGAGCTCTTCTATTATTCCTTCGTAATACTGGTAGTATATGTCGCTTTCTGAATAAAAAACTATTTTCCGGCATTTCGCGGACGGCGCCGAAAAAAGCCGGAAACAGTCTTTGAGCTCTTTGTAAAAATTAACGAGCGCCTTAAACATAAAGATCGCGGTCGCCGGCCTTGAACTTTTTGACGAAGGCGTCGAATTTTTCTATTTGTTCCGCCGACAGCAATTCCGGCTTTAGTTTTTCGATAAGCCGCATTCCGCTATCTTTAGTTTCCGGCGAAGCGAAGTCTATTAGATATTCGTAAAAAGTCAGAAGCCCGTTGATGTCGCAGAATTCATGGATGTGGCCGGTTTTGGAAAGCGCCATGAAGGATTCGCCAGTTCTGAGGCTTCGGTAGCACGAAGTGCAGAATGACGGCAGAAAGCCTTTATTAGCCAGGGCCGATATTATTTCGTCGAGCGAGCGTTCGTCGGAGACCACGAACTGCCCGGTGGCCTGCTGGGGCTTGCTGTAGCCGCCCGGCTCGGTCTTTGACCCGGCCGAAAGCTGCGATACGCCGAGTTCTACAAGCTCGTCTCTGAGAGCGGGTTTTTCGCGCGTGGACAAAATTATTCCGGTATAAGGTACGGCGAGCCTGAGCACCGCCACGACTTTTTTGAAATCTTCGTCGGCCACCTCGTATCCGGTGTTTTGATTGAAATCGCATCCGGCGGCGGGTTCCAGACGAGGTATCGAAATGGTGTGCGGCCCGATTTTGTATTTTTCGTCCAGATATTTAGCCTGCGATAAAAGCGCGAGCGTTTCGAATTTATAATCGTAAAGGCCGTAAAGCACGCCAACGCCTACGTCGTCGATTCCGGCCTGGTAGCATTTGTCGAATATGGATATGCGCTTGTCGTAATCTTTTTTTGGCCCTGACGGATGGAGCTTTTTATAGGTTTCGCGGTGAAACACTTCGTGAAATAATTGATAGGTGCCGATTCCGGCGTTTTTGATTTTGACCAGATCGTCGTGTTCGAGCGGAGCCAGATTCACGTTGACGCGTCTGATTTTATTTCCTTTGTAATCGACTTTATAAATGGTTTCGATGGCCTTTACGATATAATCGACGCTGCATTTTTTCAGGTCTTCGCCGGCCACCACTAATATTCTTTTGTGCCCGCTTTTTAATATCTTTAAGGTTTCTTCGGCTATTTCCTCTAAAGAAAGGGTCTTTCGCGCAATGTCCTTGTTAGACTGTTTAAATCCGCAGTAAGCGCAGTTGTTTATGCAGTAATTCGAAAGGTAAAGTGGGGCGAATAAAACCATGCGCCTGCCGTATATTTTTTCTTTAACGATCTTAGCCGCCGTTTTAATTTCGGCGACAAGGCTTTCGTCTTCGCAATTTAAAAGCGCCGCCGCTTCCGAGATTTCAAGCGGCCTGAATTCGAGGCTCTTTCGGATTATCCTTAATATTTCTTCGCCTTTAACGTTTTTATTTTCTTCGATCAGTCTATGGATATTATTTTCGTCGATTATCATGTTGATTCACCAGCTTTTTAAATTTTTTATAATAAGTTGATCAGTTATTTAAAATAAAGCTTTGTTTTTATTATGCTTGTTTTTTATTCTCTATTCTCTGTTCTCTATTCTCTGTTCTCTATTCTCTGTTCTCTGTTCTCTGTTCTCTGTTCGCTGCTAAGCGGCAGCCTTACCGTGAAAACGCTTCCTTTTTGATACTCGCTGTCTACCGTTACCGTTCCTTTCTGCGCCGTCACGAATTTTTTAACCACCGAAAGCCCCAGACCCGTTCCTGATATTTTTGAAGTTTCCTTCGTTTTGCACCTGAAAAATTCGGTAAAAAGCCTTGGCAGATCTTCTTTTCTGATGCCGTATCCCGAGTCTTTAACCGCTATCGCGCCGTAACCGCCGTCGTTGGTGTAGCTTACGCTCACCTTTCCGCCTTCCGGAGTGTATTTTATGGCATTGGATATGAGATTGTTCAATATCATATCCAGCGATTTATCGTCGGCGAGTATTTCACAGTTCGCCCCGGAAAATTCCTTCGTCAGTTCGAGATTTTTCTTTTTCATTTCCTGCGCATAGAATTCCAGCGCATTTTCTATTTTTTCGCGGATATTGACGGGCTTGATTTCGAGGTTCAGCCGGTTCGTCTGGTGGCGCGATATCTGCAGCAGATCGTTGACCATTTCAAGCAGCGTTTCGGACCTTTCTTTGCAACGGCCGAGTTTTTCGAGTATTTTATCCCTGTCGGTTATGTACCCGTCCAGTATAAGATAAATATAGCCCAGCGACGCTGAAATCGGAGCTTTTATTTCATGGGCGACCATCGACACGAACTGGTTTTTGAGGTTTTCGACTTCCTTGAGCTTGGTTATGTCGTTTAAAACAACGCAGTAGCCTTCGATTTCGTGGTCCGTGATGACCGCGGCGCAGGTGGCCTGATAAAACTTTTCTTCTATCTGGAATTCCTTCTGGATCATCGTGAGCGTCTTATTTTCGATCATCGAATTGACCAGAGCTTTTATCTGATTGATGAATTCCGAATCGTAATCGGTGATTTTGGTGAAAAGCTTTATGCGCTGCTTTATGTCGATATTTTCGAAATAAGGATTGTAAAGCACTATTTCAAGGCTGCTGTTCAGGACTATAAGCGGATTGGCCATGCACTGAACCACTGTGTGTATTTTAGACTTTTCCTGGCCCAGTATTTTAAGGGAGCGTTCCGCTTCGGCCTTTAATTTTTTATTCTGTACAAGCAGGCTGCGCCGCGTCATGGATTTTTGGAGCGCGTATAGAATCTGTTCCGGGCTGAAAGGCTTGGATATAAAATCGAAAGCGCCGTGCTTGATGGAGTTGACGGCCGTATCTATAGAAGAATATGCCGTGACCATTATGGGAACTATAGTCGGATATAGTTCGTTGATTCTGGTAATGAATTCGATGCCGTCCATGCCGTCCATTTTCATGTCCACGACGGTTATATCTATTTCTTCGTGATGGTCTTTTAAATAGTCGAGCGCGGCGAAAGCCGAAGGAAAAGGCGTGGCTTCATAGCCGTGCTTGCTTATGACCTTCGTAAGGGCTATTCTGAACTGGTCTTCGTCGTCTATTACAAGTACCTTTCCGAGTAATTTTTCCATCGGTGGTTCTCCTTATTCTTTATTGGCGCTAACCGAGCAGCCCCGCGCTGACGTTCGATTTGAGCGGAAGATTTATCTTGAACGTCGTCGATTCGCCTTCTATGCTGTCGACCATTATCTTGCCGCGGTGCATTTTTATTATGCCGTAAACGACCGGCAGCCCCAGGCCCGTTCCTTTTCCATAACCCTTGGTCGTAAAAAACGGCGTGAAAAGTTTAGGAATTTTATCTTTAGGTATGCCCGTTCCGTTGTCGGTAAATAAAATGGAAAGCTCTTCGTCGTATTTTATGACGTCCACTTTTATCTTGCCGATGTCGCGTTTGGCTTCCATTATGGCGTCCTTGGCGTTGGACAGAAGGTTCGAAAAAACCTGCGCGAGCGCCGTCTGGTCGGCGTCTATGGAAATATTGTCGGGGCAGTCGACTTTAATGACTATATTGATTCCGAGCGTCGAATAATCATGCTGGATTTTTTCGCAAATATCCCTTATGAATTTTGAGAAATCGAATTCAGATATTGTAAGCTTGTTTTCTCTCGAAAAATTGAGCATTCCGGTGATTATTTCTTTGGTGCGGTTGATCTCGGTTATGATGGTTTTGACGTCGGATTTCATGTCTTCGTTTTCGATCTGTTCGTTGAGCATGTGCGCGTAAAGTAAAACGGTGCCCAGAGGGTTATTGATTTCATGCGCCACGCCGGCGGCCATCTGCCCCAGCGAAACGAGTTTTTCTTTCTGGATGAGCTCGTTTTGAGTGGATTTAAGCATGGAGTTGGATTGTTCGAGCAGGTTTATGTTTTCTTCGAGTTTTTCGATTACGTAAGGCAGGCACATTTCTTTTTCTGCGAGCCCCGCTATTATTGCGCGAGCCTTGGCGCGGCATGACGGATACCCGCAGGCGCCGCAGTTCAATTCGTCCTTCGGCTGAGTCTTTCCCATTTGAATGAGTATTTTTTTTATTTCGGCCGCGTCGGCTTCTTTTATGTCGGAAACCTCTTCGGAATCGAATCTTACGCTGAGGTCTATGTTTTTATATTTTTCTATATTTTGTTCCCATTCTTCTTTAGACGATTGCGAAGCGCGTTTTTTTACGTATTCGGCCATCTTCGATTTTTTTTCGAAGTAATTGAGCTCCGAGCATATTTTTGGTCCGTCGATGCAGCCAAGGCAGAACAGCATGTCGATAAATTTTCCTTTGAGCGCGCCTTTTTTTATAGAGTCGAGCACCATCAGAACGCGGTCTTTTCCCTCGGTGACGATCATCTTGTTGTCTATTACGTCTTCTGTTTTATCCGCGCATCTGAGCAGGCCGCCGGTTACAGGGTAAATAGCTCCCAGCCCGGCTTTCGGCGGGTCGAAATCGACGTCTTTAAGCTTTTCTATATCTATTTTATTTTCAACGATCCAGAGCTTGAGCTCTTCGAACGTTATTGAATAATCGAGGTCGCGGCTGTAATTGCTTTTTTCGTCGATCTTGGCGATGCAGGGGCCTATGAAAGCGACTTTTCTTGAAGGGTTGATCTGCTTGGCCACGCGGGCGCAGGCGACCATGGGGCTCACGATCGGCGCCAGCAGGCTTATCATTTCGGGTTCGTATTTCTGGACGTATTTTACTATTGCGGGGCACGGAGTGGCTATTACGGTTTTATCTTTATTTTCGTTCAGAAATTTTTTATAGGCCAGGGTGACCAGATCCGCTCCGAATCCTACTTCGTAGACGTTTTTAAAGCCGAGCGCCTTAAGCACGCTTACGAACTTTTCGCCGACGTCCAGAAAACTTACGGTGAAAGAAGGAGCGACTATGGCGTCTATTTCCTTTGACGATATGTCGTTTTTCAACTCGTTGAAATAAGAGAGCACTACCTTGGCGTTCTGTGAACATACGGTGGTGCAGTGGCCGCAGGAAATGCATCTGAAGCTGATTACGCTCGCCTTTCCGTCCTTGACTTTTATGGCGTGGGCGGGGCAGCTTTTGATGCACGCGTAACATTTTTTACATTTTTCGCCTATGGTGGATACTATTGACATAATCAACCGCCGTAAAGTAGTAATTAATGAAATATAATTAAAATAGTCAAGATTTAATTCTTTAAAGATAGTATATCACATTATCGGGTTATTGACAACCATATTGAGACTGAATTTATTCGTCCGGCCGGATAAATAAAGCCGAGAGTTGAGAGCTGAAGGACTTTCGACCGATAAAATAAGGCATATTTTATCTTATAAAAATCCTCTGGCTCTCAACTCTCGATTAAAATTCCGTTATCCTATGAAGGCGGATAATTCGATTATTTTAATGGTGCGATTTATTAGCCGGCGCGTTTAAAATGTTGTTCACTTTTTCAACCAGAATACCGGGGTTGATTGGTTTATCGAGGAACATGTCGGCTTTTATCCACTGTCTTTCTTTGGCTTCGTTAAGGTCGAACTGTATTTCGGATTCCTGGTTTACCGACGTGGCGAGTATTACAGGAACTTCAGGTCTGGCCTTCTTTATTTTATATGCAAGTATAAAGCCGGCGTCGTAAGTTTCCATTATCAGATCGAGTATGACCAGATCCGGGTTGAATTTTTCGAATTTTTCCCAGCCTTCTTCGCCAGTTTCGGCCACTTCTATCGAATAGCCGTTAGACGATAAAGTTTCGGTTATTATTTCTCTTACGTCGACGTCGTCGTCAACTATCAATATCTTCTTCA
>JAKPTH010000042.1 GCA_029571125.1 bacterium | reverse complement strand
CTGCGAAACGAATAAAATGACGGCGAAATTCTTTATCTGGCGGAGCCTGAGGCTTTCGACGCCGTCGATATCGCATGCGCCTTCGATGCTGCAATTCCAGCTGTAGTTATTTACGGGCCCGTCGTGGTTGTCTTCACCGTTTTCGTAGTTGTGCTTCTGGTTATAGCTGACCAGGTCGTTAAGAGTGAAGCCTTCGTGGCAGGTGACGTAATTAATAACATTCTCGGGCCTGTATCCTGATTTTTCAAACAGGTCGGCGCTTCCGGAAATTCTGGAAGCGACTTTAGCGGTCACGCCCGCTTCGCCTTTGACGAACTTTCTGATATCGGTTTTATAATCGGCGTTAAGCACTGCCCAGCGGTCTGGCGGAAGATTATGGCGCGCGTCATACTTTGTTACATCTAGATTTTTTATAAAAAACCTGGTATTTAATAGTTTTTGTGAATACTGCATATCCCAGAATATTGGAGAATAATTATAAGGCAGGTTATTTTCATCGCTCATAAAAACGGACGCCTCGTCGAAGCGGAAACCGTCCACGTGCATTTTATCGGCCCAGAATTCCAGGCAATCGACGATCATGCGTCTGACGGCGGGATGCGAGCAATTAAGGGTATTGCCGCACGCAATGGAATCGTCGTAACGGGCGGGATCGTTTTTATCCGGCCTGTAATAAACGGCGTTATCGAGGCCTTTAAACGAGAAAACGGGCCCATGTTCATTACCTTCGTCGCTATGGTTGAGGGAGACGTCGATGATCACTTCGATATCGGCGGCGTGAAGGGCTTTTACCATATCGCGGAACTCCTTGAGATGGTTATTTCCTTCGCTGTAAACGGTATATGACGCATGCGGAGCGAAAAAAGCAACGCTGCTATGGCCCCAGTAATTAGTGAGCGGGACTCCGCCCGGGGAATATCTCAGGGCGGTCCGGTCGTCGAACTGCATTACGGGAAGCATAATCACGGCGTTTACGCCGAGCTCTTTAAGGTAATCTATTTTTTCTATGAAGGAGATGAAAGTGCCCGGATGAGCGGTGCGCGAAGCAGGCGACTTAGTGAAGCCGGCCGGATGGACCTCGTAAATAACGAGCTCATGTTTGGCGTGCGACGGCCTTTTTTCATTCTCCCAATCGTAGTCGTCTTCGTCAAGGACGATCGAGCGCATGGATTTATAAAGGTTATCGCCCGGGCCGAGGGCGCTTTCGCGCTGCCACCGTTTCATTGAAACTGCGCGCGAGTATGGGTCTATAAGTATCTTCTCGAAATCGAAACGGTGGCCGGCGGCGGCGTTTTGAGGTCCGGCCGCGCGGTAGGCGTAATAAATGCCGGCGCCGATTCCGTGGATGAAAATATGCCAGTAGAAAGCCGTCCGGTTGGTAAAAGGGTCGAGCGTAACCACTGCGAAGGGCTTGACGTCTGATTGCGAGTGAAAAAGCAGCAGTTGAATTTTTTCGGCGTTCTGAGAAAAAACCGAAAAATTAACGCCATCGGAGCGAACGCTGGCCCCGGGGGGAAAAGGCGAGCCGGGCGCCGTTTTTAATTTATTATCCATGCTGTACCTGCCTTCGATAATGGGCTAAAAACGCTTTAAACGCGGCGTTAGGCCGAATAAGGATAAATGTTAAGCTGCGAAGGCTTTACGAAAGTTCCGCGGTAAAGCGTTTTAGTTCCGTTTAAAACCTCGATCAGCGCAAGCGACGTTTTATCGTGCGAAACGTAAATTTCATATGAAACCGGAAAGATAAGCGGCGCGCCTTCTTTTTTTTCGATCTGTTTCTGGAAATCGTCGCGCAGGACCAGCTGCCACGAAGAGGCGTCAAATTCGGAGGCGCCGGAGCCCGAGTCCATGACGGCGATTTTATGTTCTTTTTTATCGTACCACAGGTGTCTGCGCCCGCCTTTAAATTCGATTTCATACATCAGGTACGAAATAACTGGATTGGATATATTGGACCTGGCGGTTACCGTATAATCGACGTCGAGATATTCGACGATCGAATCGTAGGCTAAATAGATGATATCGTTCTTATCGCTAATGCCCATAAAAGAATCCGCTCCTTTTTTCAAAATAGTTCGAGTATCGCTCGAACATTTTCTTCTGCTCATATTTTACGCATAAAGCATGGAATTTGTCAATATCCGGTTCAAATTTGCGGTATTTTTCTATATCCACATCTACGGCGCCGTCGCATTCGATAAGCGCGAGTTTATAGGACAGGTAAGCGGCTTCGCGGCCGGCGGCGAGCAGTTCTTTTTTTCTGCCGGTAATCATATCGATATTTTCATAAATTTCATCCAGGCTTTTGAATTTTGAAATAAGTTCTTCGGCGGCTTTTGGGCCGATGCCTTTAACGCCCGGAATGTTATCCGAAGCGTCGCCTACGAGAGATTTATATAAGACCACTTCCTGCGGCTTTATTTTATATTCTTTTTTCAATGTATCGGCGTCGTATTCGACGATTTCGGAAATGCCTTTTTTAAGAGAGACCATGTGCACTCGTTCGGAAATGAGTTGAAACAGGTCGCGGTCGGAGGATATAATTTTAACGAAATATCCTTCTTTCGAGGCTTTTTTAGCCACGGTCCCTATTATGTCGTCGGCTTCGAGGCCGGCCATAGCGAGTCTGGGTATGCTGAGCGCGTCGATGAATTCGAATATTACGTCGAATTGCGGGACGAGTTCGGCCGGGCATTCGGGCCGGTTCGCCTTATAACCCTCGTAAATATCGGCGCGGAAAGTCTTTTCACCGGTATCAT
>JAKPTH010000028.1 GCA_029571125.1 bacterium | reverse complement strand
AGGAAAAAATTGCTTTAATGTAACCCAATTTTCATCATTATACATAAAAAGTGCACCACCCAATTTAATTTTTGTTTTTATATATATTATTATAACAAAAATTAGGTTAAACGTCAAGTATTAAGTTAGCGCTTATGGGCCTTAGGCACCTCGCCTTCCCTTATCGAAAAACAAAATATTAAACGAACGGGGTGCAGGCGAAAATGATCAGACTGGATAAATATATGGCCATGTGCGGACTCGGCACCAGAAGCGAAGTAAAGCGTTATATAAGGCAGGGGCTTGTTTGCGTGAACGACGTACAGGTGCGCTGCGACGACGTAAAAATAGACGAGGAAAAAGACAGGGTTTTATTTGAAAGCCAGCCTTTAAACTTTAAAAAGAACGTTTACGTGGTTATCAACAAGCCCAAAAACTGTATATGTACTACCGACGAGGAAGAAGACGGCACGATAATAACCGATTATCTCGACGAATTCATGCGCGCGCGCAAACTATTTCCCGTGGGTCGTCTCGACGCCGATTCGGAGGGCTTATTGATACTTACCGACGACGGCGATTTCTGTCATAACGTCATAACGCCGAAAAAGCATATTCCAAAGACTTATTACGTTGAATTCGTCGGAATGCTCAGCGACAAAGAGATTCAAAAACTTATGAAAGGCGTCAAGATCGGCGATTACACCACGCTTCCGTCAAAAGTTCGCAGGCTCGGCGAGCAGAAGCTTGAAATAACCATTCACGAAGGAAAATACCATCAGATAAAACTGATGTTAGAAGCGATAGGTAACCGCGTCACATATTTAAAGCGCATTAAAATAGGCAACTTCGGCTTGCCTGAAATGCTCATGCCGGGCGAATACCGCGAATTGAGTTCCGACGAGTTGCAGCAGATCTTATGCAAGGAAAATATATAACGATTAGATAATATAATAGGACCGGCTGAGGTCTTAAAAAGGTAAAATCATGGAAAAACCCAGAAAAAAAATATCGTTTTATCGTCATGTGCTGTTCGGGATGTTTTTTGCGGTAACGTTTTCGGCGGCTTTTCATTCCGCGCTTCAGGTTCTGCTGCAGAGTTATTTTAAGGGCTCATACCTTTCGGTCAACGTAAGCAACGGTCCCGTCAAAATTTCGATCAGCGACAAGCGCGCCGTGGACGGCGGCCCGCAGGGTTTCGCGTCGGGCGGTTCGCGCTTAAAAGCTTCCGGCGCAGCCGGAACTGAAGAAAATTCCATCGAGGATAATGTTACGGCTCGGTCTATAAAAGAGTCTAAACCTTTTGTAGAGGCGGGAAACAAGGACGGCTCCGGGCGGCCCAGGCGCGGCGTTATAACGGTGGGCGCGGGGGCGAGTTTTTCTGGGTTCATATATATTGCTGTGTTTATATGGTTTATTTTGAGGATCAAGCCCATATATAATTTTACCGTTAAAGGCGTCGAAAGCGAAAGGCTTTTGGCGATAGAAAGGTTTAACGGCATTTATAGAACCATATGCGCTTATTTTATAATTTTAATGCTTATAAATTTCTGCAGGGAATTTCTGGCATTTTATCATATGCGTTCTTCTATTTCGACCGCCGATTTTATGCTCTACAACGCGCTGCCGTCGGCATTCGGCTGTTATTACGGGATATATTTCAGCATCATATATCTCGAGCCTTTTTTATTTACAAAAGTCGCCGATATTTTTTACAGCGGCGCGGATCTTTACACAAAAAAAGAAGGGCTTCAGTTAAGTCTTCGCACGCGGCTTTTCATGACGATTTTAAATCTTCTGGTAATACCGATGATAATTATAGTCTGCTTCGCTTTTTTAATACCGGAAGCCGACATAGAAGGGATTATCGCGGCCAATAACGTTTCGAAGCTCAAAGAAATATTTTATCCGGTGTTGATAAGCAAGTATAATCTTCTGGCGATAGCCTTCATATCGCTGTGTTACGCTATAGGATATATTGAAATGCTGTACAGAAGCATACAAAGGCCGATAGACGAGCTGGTGAAAAAAATGGAGCGTCTTGCCGGCGGCGATTTCAACGTTAAGACCACGGTGTTATCGTCGGATGAGATAGGAAAGTTAAAATATAACTTTAACCTGATGATCGACGGGCTGACCGACCGTGAAAAGCTGCGCGAGACTTTTGGAAAGTATGTTTCCATAGAAATAGCGAAGCACCTTATAGAAACCAATAAAATAGATCTCGGCGGCGAGGATATATATGCCACCGTTTTATTTTCGGATATCAGGAATTTCACTTCGATGAGCGAAAAAATGACGGCCCGCGAAGTCGTAGATTTTCTGAACGAGTATTTTTCTTACATATCCGAGCCTATAATTCAAAACCACGGCGTAATAAATAAATTCATAGGCGACGCCGTAATGGCTATTTACAGCCCTCATCTGGGCTCCGAAGACCACGTGGCCGATGCGGTGAAAAGCGCCGTAGGCATGCGTGAAAAGCTCAAGGAGTTCAATTCGGCCAAAAAGTACGGTTTTGAAGTGAGGTTTGGCATCGGAATTCATACAGGCACTCTGGTAGCCGGAAATATTGGCACCAAAAGCCGTCTTGAATATACCGTAATAGGCGATACGGTAAACGTGGCTTCCAGGATAGAAACTGAAAATAAAAACTTCGGATCGGATATACTTGTCAGCGAAAGCGTCATTGAGAATCTCGACCGGAATTTAAAATCTTCTATAGCCACCGAAAAATGCCCTCCGATAAGCGTTAAAGGCAAAGAAAAGCCTGTACTGCTCTATAAAATACTTTAATAAAAACCTTACGCGCATCCGGAAATATAAATATACAATTAATTAATAGTTTAAAATATATTTAAATTGTTATTAATATTAACTTAAGTTATTATTAATATAATTTTTATTGCATTTTACGATTTTATGTGATAAAATTCAAACAATATTTCCGTGTTTATTAAATTCCGTTTTTTTATTTAAATGAATCCTGGTGATGTAATAAAATAGGTCGTTTTCAATATATTTTTTTCCGATTAATAATATTAATTTAATTATAAATTTTTATTATCTCTTTTCTTAAATAATTACTATTATATTTTCAATTTGACATATATGCGGGGGGAAGTTGATAATGGCCGAAAAAACGGCATTGTTATTGTTTTTCATTTCGAGTTTTACATATTTAGCCAGTTTTTTATCGGTGCTTTTGCTGCATAAAAATGAGCGCCAGATAATTAGAATGACTTCTGTATTGAATATTTTTGCCGGGGTTTGCGGTTCGGTTATGGCCGTTATGGCGCTTGCCGCAAAAATAACCGTCATTTATTCGTTTTCGATAGGCTCGCTTTCGGAATTTATAGCCAGGATCTCTCCGGCGGATGATTTTAGCATTAAAATATGTCCTTATGCCGCTCTTTTTTTATTGATAATATATTTTATTTCGGCGCTCGCCGCCCTTTATTCGCGCTCTTATCTCAACGAATATATGGCGTCGCAGGTGCTTTATTCCCGTTTTGCTAAAATAGCTATAATATCGGGCATTTATCCTCTTTTTATATTCGCCATGACGATGGTGGTTGTTTCGAACCATTCCATTTTATTTCTTTGCTCATGGGAACTCATGTCTTTATTTTCGTATCTTCTGGTTATGAGCGATCATGAAAATCCAAAAACGAGGACGGCGGGGTTCACATATCTTGTAATGACGCATTTCGGCACGGCTTTTCTCTTCGTTTTTTTCGGCCTGCTTTTCGTTCATACCGGTTCGTTCGATTTTTCAGCATATCAGAATTTCGGACACGGGCTTTCCGATTCCGAAAAGCTTTTCATGTTTTTCCTTATTTTGATAGGATTCGGAACTAAGGCCGGCATAATGCCGCTTCATATATGGCTGCCGCTCGCTCATCCCCAGGCGCCTTCTCATGTTTCCGCGCTTATGTCGGGCGTCATGGTTAAGGTATCGCTTTTCGCTTTCATGAAATGCCTGTTTATGTTCTTAAACGGCGCGAACCTGGCTTCGGGCGTTATTTTGCTTGTGATAGGCTCTATAACGGCCGTTATCGGAATTATGTACTCTATAGTGGAATCCGATCTTAAAAAATGCCTGGCATTTTCAACGGTGGAAAACATCGGAATTATATTCATAGCCATATCGTGCGCGGTCATACTTCTTTCGCAAAATTATCCGGTTTCCGCGGCTTTCGCCATTTGCGCCGCGCTTTATCATATAAGCGCGCACGCGCTGTTTAAATCGCTTTTATTTATGGGCGCCGGATCGGTCATATACAGCTCGCACGCAAAAAATATGGACGATATGGGAGGCTTTATAAAGCAGCTGCCGCATACTTCGGCTTATTTTATGGCGGGCGTTATGAGCATGGCCGCCCTTCCTCCTATGGCGGGTTTTATTTCGGAGTGGATGGTTTTTCAGTCGATTTTACTTACGCTAAAAGACCCGCAGGCTTTTATTAAAATCATTATGCCCGTTTGCGGCGCGGCCCTGGCTTTTTCTTCTGCCCTGGCGCTTACGGGCGCGGTGCGCATGTTTTTTTCGATATTTCTGGCTAAGCGCCGTAATGCGGATAAGTACAGGCATGAAGTCAAAGAAGTTCCGCTTTCTATGCGTATTCCGATGCTCACGGCCGCCGTCATGTGTTTTGTGCTGGGCAT
>JAKPTH010000001.1 GCA_029571125.1 bacterium | reverse complement strand
GGTTAATGATTAAAAATACCATAGAAAAAAGAAAATTTATAAATACCCAGCAGCATTCGTCTTCTATAACCGATCCGTCTGAAAATAAAAAATAAATAATTATAATAACTGAATATAACTAAAAAACGCCGGATTTTTGACCGGCGTTTTTTAGTTCAGGTCTAACATATGCGAATGCGGGCAAATAAAAAAAGCCGTTTGGATAACGGCTTTTTTTATTTAGAAGTTTCTTTATATTAGATTTAAACTTTCTTATTTTACTCGGCTTTTTGTTTAAAAGAATGAAATATAGATGCTTCTGAATAGTTTTCCGCCGTGTTTGTGGGGCGTGTACATGTATTGCGCGTAAGTGGCTGCGTTTTTAATTTTTATTGTTTCACCGTCGATTTTCATGGGAATCGATTCCTGATTTGAAAGCTTGGAAAGTCCTATATTATAGTGGTTACGCATGGTCTTCGCGCCGTATTCGATCTGTTTTTCGAGGCCCTGATATTTGGTGTTCCAGTTGCCGCCGTCATAGGCGCCGCAGCCTAAAGCCCAATCGAGCTGTTTTTGAGTCGCGGTTTTTTTCGTGACCAGGCCCTGTTCGGTTTGAAGACGCGCGAGAAGGACTTTAGGAGAAATACCGTATTTATGTGCTGCTTCGTATATCATGTCGGCGGGGTATTTTCCGTCCACAGGTCTCGACAAAACCGACTGTTTGGACGAAAGGAAGTTCTGTATCTGGTTTCTTGACATTGAGTTGGTGTCTATATAGGCTTTGTCTGATATCATGTAATCGTAACGAAGCTCTTTCTGCCACGAATTGTCGTCGAGGTTGGATGTTATATTATTGCCGTTGTCGGAGTTGTTGTTAGAAGGCGGATTCGGAATTGAAATATTTTGCGATCCGACATATCTTTTTATCTGGATCACGAGATTGGTGGAATCCTGTTCGTACATTTTTTCCTGCTGATTGCGGTTGTTTTTAAGTAAAAGATTCATGGAAACGTTAAGGAATCTTTCCTGGGCTTTTTTATAGAGGGCTATGCGTTCTGATTCTGTGGAAGCGGTTTTGGCCATTTCGAGATAGCATCTGCCCTGCCAGTAAATAGACTGGTAATAATATTTCCCGTCGAGCTCGGCCTTGCGCTGAGCCATCTGGTATAGCGTAAGAGCGTCTTTGTAATTGCCCGTCACGAAATTCATTTCGCCGAGGGCGAAATCGTTTACGTGCGAAGGGACTTTGTTCAGAAGGACTTTGAGGCGCTCTAAAAACTGGTAGCCTATTTTATTGAATATATTGGGCTTTTTATAAGAGTCGGCGGAAGAAGCGCCCTGAGCGTCGGATGCGACATCGGACGGAGCCGATACCTGTTCGGAGCCGCCGGTCAATTCGTTGTATTTTTTTGCGAGATTCTGATAGTCGTTAAACCATTTCTGAGCTTCGGCGCAGTTGGGGCCGCCCAGTGTGGAAGCGTCCACGTAATTACGATAAGCGATCTGGAGCGACTGCTGCAGGCGCGTTATTTCTTCGCTGGACGCAGAAAATGACGAATGTACGAAAATGAAAGTGAATACGGTAACTATGATGATACAAGCCCATATACGATTGCTCTTATACATAAGATACTCACCTGCTTTATAAAATTTATTATTAAGATTCAAATTGATAATACAATTATACAAAACCAAATTGAAGATGTCAATTTTTTTAGGCATTTTTATTTAGTTATTTTAATTTTTGATTGGCGACAATATTATTGGAATTTAATTGAATGAATCGAAATTTTATGGTATAATTATTATGTATTTTTCATTAAAGTAAGGGGTGGGATGTATCAGATGAAAAAAAGCGCAGTAGTGGTTTTTGCATTAGCAATAGTTTTATTGGCGACCAGTTTTTCGCTTGCCGGCAGTTTTACGAATAAGCCGGTCAATGTTATCGGCCCCGAAGAAGCCGCTCCCTGGGCTAAAATAGAATGCCTTTCCGACGCGGCGCCGGGATTCGTTTTTGAAGAGTTTCATCCTCAGTGCAAGCAAACGCATACGGTTTTAAAAAACGCTTTTATGAGCGAAGAGCCTCACTCGAAATTTTTTCTGCTTCATTACGCGCCGGGCTGGGACAAAAAGACCGATAAAACTCCCGTGCTGCTCGTTCACGGCGCAGGAAGCCATGCCTTTCATTCATGGGCGCATCCGTATTTCATGCAGGCGCCCGATCCTAAAAATATTGAAAAACCAGGTTTAATGCAGCTTCTTGTTGAAAAAGGATATCCGGTTTTTGCTATTACGTTTTCTCATCCGCACGGCGATAACTTTCTTCAGGCCCAGCAGCTGGCTAACGCCATCGAAAGAATCAAAACCGTTTTAAACGGCGGCGAAGATTTTAAAGTTGATATCGTGTGCCACAGCAAGGGCGCAATGGCGACTCGCATTTATTTGAGCGGAGTAAGCGATCAGTATGAAAAATATAAATGGATAACTCCTTTTAAAAATGACGTGAGAAAAACCGTTTTTGTCGCTTCGCCGTTAAGGGGACTCGACACTTCGTACAGGTATTACGCGTATAGCCTTACCGTTATGCTTAAAGACATAGGCGCGCCCATGGCCCCTAAGTCGCTGGTGTATATGGGCGGCATAATAGATCTTAAAGATTACAACAAAAAATTTCCGGGCCAGGATCAGATGCTCAACAACTGGGTTAAAGAGGGCATAGATTTCACCCGTCAAAGTTATACGCCCGATATGAACCTTACCATGCACGCTCTTTATAGCGGCGGCGATACCACGCTGCTTTGCTCGGAGGGAATAGACAGCGCGATAAAAAAATCCGGTAATGTAATAGAAACGCTTTGCCGTAAAGGGATAGACCCTTCCGTTACCGCCTTTATTCTTGCGGGAACGAAACAGGATATCGACAATATTCAAATAGGACCGTGGAAGATTCCGGTCGGAGAAATGGCCGACCACAGCGACGGAGTGTTGTTTTTAAAAAGCGCCATATACAAGCGCGGCCTTACGGCCCGCGGAGCTAAAGTGGAAGCGGTCAAGACGCTTAAAACTCACCATGTAGGCCTTATAGTGCTTCCGGAGGCTTTAAATTTTATCGAGGGGGCTTTAAGTGGAAGAGATAATAATTAAGAAATATGAAAATCGCCGGCTGTATTGCGTTAATACTGCCAAATATGTTTCCATAACGGATATCCGCGATATGATCGCGGAAGGAAAAAATATAAAAGTCGTAGAGAAGGCCACTGGAAAAGATATCACTAAATATGTGCTTATGCAGGTATTGCTCGAGGAACGCTACGAAGTCATGCCGGAATTTTTTATAAAAATATTGATCCAGTCGCCAGCTAAAATACTCGAACAGTTCTTCCAGGGCTTTTTTCCGTATATGTTCGAATACTTTTTAAAGATGCGCGAAAATCAGATGATGAATATGCAGTTTCCGAATATGATGTTCGGCCAGCAGCCGAATCCTTTTGGCGGTTTCAATATGATGCCGCAGATGCCTCAAATGCCGAATATGGCGGCTATGGCCAATCCTGCCGCTATGATGGAAGAAATAATAAAACGGCTCGCGGATCTCGAGAAAAAGTTGAAATAGCCTTTTATAAAAGTATCCGGAAATAATTTCAAACGCAAACAGAACAGGCCGCCCGCGGGCGGCCTGTTCTGTTTGCGTTGCGGCATAAGCGCCTTCGCGCTCGGCCGCCGCACGCCGTTGCCGTCCGTGGCGCTTGCGGCATTAGGGCGTCCGTGCCCAGACCTTCCGCCCATCCATGTGCTACAGATCAGCATCTTGCCCGACAGACATGGATGTCTTAGTGCCGCCGATGCCATGGATGGCAAGGAGGCGGTCCTAAAAAAAAAATGTCTGGCCCCTGCTATACGCTTAAAGCAACTTAAAAAAGGTTGATTAGCCTTAGTGCCAACAATAAAACTTGATGCCGACTTACCAATAAGCCATTATTGCTGCGCAGACGCGCGCGTGAGCGCGCGTCTGCAAAAAAACAGAACTAGAAAAAATAAAGAGATATTGAAAGCGGGGTGCAAAAGAAATTTTTGTAGTAAGAAAAATAGAAACGGAAAAGAATAACTATTAGCGGCAGCGGCATAAGAACAGAGCACAATTAAATTAAAGCTCCGGCGGAAAAGCTAGCACTTAACAAAAATAAGGCGTCAGGCGAATCGGGGGTTGGAAGGGATTTTAAGGGAAGGGAGGGGCCTTTTGGCACCTCGTCTTCCCTTATCAAAAAGCGAAATTTTTAATCGCGTTTTACCCGCGGGAAATGAAAAACGTCAAAATATTTTTTTAAAAAATATAAAAATGCTGCTTTGCAACATAAGTAAAAACGTTTGTGGCAGAATATTTTGCTATAAATAAAAATATTTTTAAAAAAATCTTGACACGATGCAAAAAATATGCTAAAATTAAATCGTTGAATGACGATAGATTAATTGAAAACGAAATAACGCAATGCAAAAAAGAAGGCCGAATAAAACGGCGGGCAAATTTAAAAGAATATAAAAAGCATAAAAAAATAAAATCTAATAATTAAATTAATGGAGGAGTTAATATGATGAATCAGGTTAAAAACTACAATGAAATGGTTGAGGGCATTAACGAAACGATTAAGAAAAATTTAGAAACTATTAAAAACACGGTGAAAACGAGAATTGAGACCACCGAACAGACGGTGGCCAAAAACACCGACACGCAGTTCACTTATTTCGTATCCACTTTAAACCAGCTTACCAACAATTATTTGAACTACTTCGCTTCTAATATGAATAACATCAATGCGGGCTGGCATAATCTTACCAAAGAAAGAGAACAGATCAAAAACGTGTGCATCAACTCTATAGATTCTGCTTATGAAAACTTTATCAAACATATGCCCCAATCGGTAATCAATGAAATCAAGCCGGAACCGAAAACGGAAGCCGCTAAAACCGAAACGATAAAAACCAACAAAAAATAATATTGCTATCTGACATAATAAATTACTTTGAAAACAATTACCGAATTAATGGAGGAGTAAAATGAATAATCAATTAAACGACCTGGCAAAATCTTATAACGAGTACGCGATCAAAAATTTAGAAATGGTTAATAAGTTTTATAAGCTCACGATCGAAGAAAACCAGCAGTACGTATTGAACAACTCGCAG
>JAKPTH010000696.1 GCA_029571125.1 bacterium | reverse complement strand
GTAAATAAGCGTTATAGATAAGGCGATCGTTAAAGTCACGATCACGAGAAGTTTAAACCTGATGTTCATGGCATGCCTTTTCGCTTTATTACTTAAGGTTAATAAGTGACTCCGGGTATTTTGACTCCGCTTTTTTTAGCGAAGCCTATGGCCTCTTCATAGCCCGCGTCGGCATGACGCACAACGCCCATGCCGGGATCGGAGGTAAGAACTCGTTCAAGACGCTCTGCCATCATATCGCTTCCATCAGCCACTATGACCATTCCGGCATGGATCGAATAACCCATTCCCACTCCGCCGCCGTGATGGACGGAAACCCACGAAGCCCCGTTTACCGCGTTAATAAGCGCGTTTAATACCGGCCAGTCGGCGATGGCGTCGGAACCGTCTTTCATGGCTTCCGTTTCACGGTTTGGTGAAGCCACCGATCCCGAATCGAGATGGTCGCGTCCTATGACGACGGGCGCCGATATTTCGCCTTTTTTTACCATTTCGTTTATTATTTTTCCGAAACGGGCGCGTTCGCCGTAGCCGAGCCAGCATATGCGCGCCGGCAGCCCCTGGAAATGAACGCGCTTGCGCGCCATTTCTATCCAGTTGCAAAGGTGCTTGTTATAAGCGAACTCTTTGAGGATGACTTCGTCGGTTTTATAGATATCCGCCGGATCGCCGGAAAGCGCCACCCAGCGGAAAGGCCCCTTGCCTTCGCAGAATAAAGGCCTTATATAGGCCGGCACGAATCCCGGAAAATCGAACGCGTTAGAGACGCCGCGTTTCTGCGCCTGCGCCCGGATATTATTGCCGTAGTCGAAAGTTACCGCGCCCATCTTTTGAAGTTCAAGCATGGCGCGTACATGTATGGCCATAGATTCCATGGACAGGTCTATATATCTGGCCGGATCGTTTTTACGAAGCGCGAGGGCCTCTTCAAAACTCACCTGGCAGGGCACGTAGCCGTTAAGCTCGTCGTGCGCGGATGTCTGGTCGGTCAATACGTCGGGCACGAAACCCATTTTAACCAGGCGCGGAAGCACTTCGGCTGCGTTGGCTACAAGCCCGACGGATTTAGCGATTTTATTTTCCTTATAGTGAACGACCCTTTTAAGCGCGTCTTCCAGGTTGTCGGTAATTTCGTCGCAATAACCGGTTTTAAGGCGTTTTTCGATACGGGACCTGTCCACGTCGATTCCAAGAAATGCAGCGCCGGCCATGGTGGCTGCAAGCGGCTGAGCGCCGCCCATTCCGCCGAGGCCCGCGGTGACGACCAGTTTGCCCGAAAGATCCCCGCCGTAGTGTTTTTGAGCCAGCGCGGCGAAGGTTTCATATGTGCCCTGCAATATGCCCTGGGTCCCGATGTATATCCATGAGCCGGCCGTCATCTGGCCGTACATCATAAGCCCTTTCGCGTCAAGAGCTCTGAAATTTTCCCAGTCCGCCCATTTGGGCACGAGCATCGAATTGACCAGAATGGCGCGCGGAGCGCCTTTATGGCTTTTAAAGACCGCGACCGGCTTTCCCGATTGTATAAGGAGCGTTTCGTCGTCTTCAAGCTTTTTTAATGTCTTTACTATATTTTCATAAGCGTCCCAGTTGCGCGCCGCTTTGCCCAGACCGCCGTAAACGATAAGATTGTCGGGATCTTCCGCCACCTCGTAGTCAAGGTTGTTAGAAAGCATACGTAAAATAGCTTCCTGCTGCCAGCCCTTGCAAGATATCGCCGAACCTCTGGCCGCCTTTATATTTTTGATCATTTAAACCAACCCCCTGATTTTTATAATTCTTCATTTATGAGTATAACAAATTCATGATGATTTATGACATGAATTTTCACGGATTTTCATAAAACTTGATTATAGCATATAGCAGTTTTAGAGTCAACCATATTTAAGACGCCTTCATATAAATATTTTATCTTAAATTGTATTGATTTTAATCCGACATTCTGGTAAAATTCAACTTAAAGAATTTCATTCATATGAAAAAGGAGAAAAAATGTCAGTCAAAAAAAGCCAAGCAAAACAGAAAGCATCTGTCAATAAAACCCCGGCCAGAGTTAAACCCGCCAAAAAATATTTATCGGGAAAAGTCATTAACCCTTCGCCCATCGCTCCCGATATAACCGTCCGCGAGCTTATAGACGAACACTTTTTAGCTTATAATGCAGGACGCGTAAGGGAAGCCAGCCATCTTTTCACGCAGAAAATGCTCAAAGACGACGTCGTCGTCGGCATGACCCTAACCGGCGCTCTCACACCGGCTGGCCTCGGCAAATCCGCCGTAATACCTCTGATAAAAGCCGGTTTTATAGATTTCATAATATCGACTGGCGCAAATTTATATCACGACGCCCATTTCGGGCTCGGCCTTAAGCTTCATCAGGGCTCGCCTTTCGTTGACGACACTAAATTAAGAAACGAACAGGTAGTCAGAATATACGACATTCTTTTCGATTATACGGTTCTTCTCGACACCGATTCCTTCTTCCGCCAGGTAATCCGCGAAAAAGAGTTTCAGTGCGAAATGTCCACCGCCGTTTTTCACAATAAAATCGGAAAATATCTCGCCGCACGCGAAACAATATTAAAAAATCCCGATTCTTCAATACTCTCCGTCGCATATAAGTGCGGCGTTCCCATATATACTTCCTCGCCGGGCGATTCATCCATCGGCATGAATTTCGCCGCGCTCGCGCTCGAAGGCAATAAGATGAAATTCGACATAGCCGCCGATATCAACGAAACCGCGGCTATAGTCTTAAACGCTAAGCGCAAAGTAGGAAAAAGCGCCATTTTCATTCTCGGCGGCGGATCACCTAAAAATTTCGCCCTGCAGACAGAGCCTCAAATCCAGGAAGTTCTCGGCATCGACGAAAAAGGCCACGATTATTTCCTTCAGGTAACCGACGCCCGTCCCGACACCGGCGGACTTTCAGGCGCGACTCCGTCCGAAGCCGTTTCCTGGGGCAAAGTCGATCCGGACCAGCTGCCTAACACCGTGGTCGCATATCTCGATTCTACGGTCGCTCTGCCGCTGATCTGCTCCTACGCACTTTCCACGGTAAAGCCCAGAAAACTTAAAAGACTCTATGACAAGCTCGATTCGCTGGTCGACTTTTTGAAAAAGGAATATTTTAAAGTCAAAAAATCCGGCGCGCGCTAGTTTCGACATATAAATTTAATAAGCAGGTGATTATTTTTGAGTATACTGACCCGCGACGAAATATTAAAGGCTATCGACAGGGGCGAAATTAAAATCGACCCTTTCACGCCGGAAGCCGTAGGCCCGGCTTCGGTTGATTTAAGGCTCGACAGAAAGTTCAGGGTGTTCCGGAAGCTGCATAAAGTTTACGACGTCGTCGAAGCCGCCAATTACGAAGAAGTGACCGACTATATCGAAGTGGACGACAAATTTCTTCTGCTGCCCGGCGAATCGGTACTCGGCATAACCACCGAAAAGATAACGCTCGCCCCCGACATCTGCGGATGGCTCGAAGGCCGTTCGCGCTTCGCGCGAATAGGACTGGCCGTTCATGTAACGGCGGGCTTCATGCAGCCCGGCATATCCAACCAGCAGGTACTGGAAATAAACAATTCTTCGCCGATCGCCATGGCTTTAATTCCCGGCACGTTTATCTGCCAGTTCATATTCCAGCGCTGCGTCGGAAGCGCCGTATACAAAGGCCGGTTCGCGACGCAATACAAGCCTTGATTAAACTCGCAAAACGATTATAACTTATTTATAACGTAAAAAATACCGCCGTCAAAAAGACTGCGGTATTTTTTTATTTTTATATTAATTTTAATTTACGGTTATGCGTTGGCGATAAGAGTTCCGGCCATAAAGGCGTTCATATTATTTCTGTAAGCGCCGTAACCTTTATTGAAATCCGAGCCGGCCGGAGAGTTTTTCATGTTTAACGTTTCCGTTATGAGCGCGCCGGTTGAATTTGCGTCTGAATTATAGTTTACAAAAGAGCTTTTTGCGCTACGGCCGTTAACCTCGGCGGTATTTTCTTCTTTTTCTTCTTCTTCGCCTATGGCTTTAAGCTCTTCTTTAAGATAAGCGTTAATTTCGGACAGACTGCCCTTTTTTTCGATATCCCGGGTCAGCCGCGAAAGCCTTTCGGCCGTCTGCGCAACAGTAAAACCGCTTGCGCCGGCTGTTTTTTCCCATAATTTATTGAAATTTTTCATCGCGCTCAATTGTGAATTTTTATCTGTATCCGCGCCGAACCTGCTCATTATGCTTTTAGCCGCTCCGACGAAACCGCCGGCAGCTTCAACGCCGAATTTCTGAGCCGTAGATTGAGCCGTTGCGAACATTTTTGACGACACGTTCGAAAAAGAAGACCCCATTTTTCCCATGCCCGCAGAAATAATGCTCATATCGGTGAAACTTTTAAGGTTTCCGGTTTCAGCCATGGTAATTCCAAAACTCAGGAAATTATCCACCGAACTGAACGGGTTTTTATTGGTTGCCATACTAACAAGGGCGCTTCTAAAAGCAGCGGCGTTTTCCG
>JAKPTH010000694.1 GCA_029571125.1 bacterium | reverse complement strand
AAAAACAATTCTTGACAAATTCCCCATTTTTGTATATAATTTAGTAACCAAAAATTTTATTTTGACAGGAGAGTGAGTTATGCCTAATCCAAAGCATAAACATAGTAAAACCAGAAACAGACGTGACAGAGCGGTATGGTCGAAGAGAATCGAAACGGCCAAAACAATCGCTACCTGCGCTAATCCCGAATGCAGACAGCCGGTCCTTCCGCACCACGTATGCCTCGCTTGCGGCACATACGACGGAAAAAAAGTTATCGAAATCAAAGAAAAGAAATAACACCCGGCCAGCCTGTTATATTAAAAAATTTAATACAAGGGAAGGATCCTCGTGAGAATAGCGGTTGATGCAATGGGCGGAGATTACGCGCCTTTAGAAATCGTGAAGGGCGCCATAGAGGCCGCCGAAACGACGCCCGACGTAGAAATAATCCTGGTCGGCGACGAAGAAGCTATTAAAAAGGTTGACGGGTTTAAGCAACTCGCGAATGTTTCTATAAATCACGTAACCGGCGTCATCTCCTTTAACGACGACCCGGTTTCGCGCTCGCGCGAAAATACCATTGCCGTCTGCTGCAATCTGGTTAAAGAAAAAAAGGCGGACGCCTACGTTTCCGCCGGTCATACCGGCGCCTGCATGGCGGCTGCGGTCATCAACTGGAAAAAGATAGCTAAAATAGACCGGCCTGCTATCCCCACGCCCATTCCCACGCCTCACGGCGAAGTGATATTAATAGACGCAGGCGCCACCGCCGATTGCAAGCCTATCAATCTTCATCAGTTCGCTATTATGGGCGCTATTTACAGCGAACGCATATTCGGACGCAAAAATCCGCGTATCGGGCTTCTTTCTAACGGCACCGAAGACCGCAAGGGCAACAAGCTTACCCTTGAAACTTTCCCGCTGTTAAAGAACTCGAAATTAAATTTTATCGGAAACGTAGAAGGCTCGAGCGTTTTTAAAAACGTTTGCGACGTCATCGTGTGTGACGGTTTCAGCGGCAATATAATGCTAAAAAGCATCGAGTCTTCATGCGAAATGATAATGTCGACCGCGAAAAAAATTATAGGCGACATGATGGCGGGAGCGGCAAAAGCCGGAACAGGCGACCCCAATTCCGCCGGAATATTAAAAGTGATAGGCGATATGCAAAAAAGGCTCGACTATGCCGAATACGGCGGAGCGCCTCTTTTGGGCGTACTCGGCACGTGCATAATTTCGCACGGATCGTCGAAAGCCAAAGCCATAAGAAACGCCATAGGCGTAGCCAAAAAATTCGTTGCCGAAAGAATCAACGAAACAATCGAGCAAGACATTTCAAAGCTTTTTTAGCGTTTTTTTGTCTTGCTTTTTGTTATGAGCTTACCGCGGTGATATCCGCCTTGAACATTGATTCCTGTATAATTAAACTTGAAAATCGCGAAGGGAGTTTCAGCTTACAATATGAGTAATAAAATCGCTTTTGTTTTTCCCGGGCAGGGTTCTCAATACAGCGGCATGTGCGCCGAACTTTTCGCGGCGTATAACGAAGTGCGTGAAGTTTTTAACGAAGCGCAGTCGGTGCTGGGTTATGATCTGGCAAAAATGTGTTTCGAAGCGCCTAACGACGTTCTCACACAAACCATAAACGCGCAGCCCGCCATCTATACCATGTCGGTGGCCTGCCACAGGCTTTTGAGCTCGCGCACGATCGGCGGACAGAAAATAACTCCGGCCGCCGTAGCCGGCCACAGTCTCGGCGAATACAGCGCGCTCTGCGCCGCGAACGTATATTCTTTCGCAGACGGCCTTAAATTCGTCCACAATCGCGCTAAATTCATGCACGAAGCCGGTCAGAACACGCGCGGCACGATGGCCGCCATCGTGGGAATGACCAAGCCGAAACTCGACGAGCTCTGCCTCAACGTTACCAACGCCGGCAACTACGTCGCCGTGGCGATTTTCAATTCACCCGAGCAGATCGTTATTTCCGGCACGATAGAAGGCGTACGGGAAGCGGGAGAAAAAGCCAAGTCCGAAGGCGCGTCAGTGTTCCCGCTTTCGGTTTCGGGCGCTTTCCATTCCAATATAATGAAAGGCGCGGCCGATAACCTTGCTAAAACCATGGAAGAGATAAACTTTTATCAGCCCGACTGCACCGTGGCGATGAACGTTCTGGGCAATCTCACCGACGACACCAACACGATAGCCGACGCCATAATACGCCAGATATATCAGCCGCTGCTGTGGGTCAACTGCGTCAACGCCCTTTACGACATGGGAGTGCGCACGATGATAGAACTCGGCCCCAAAACGGTTTTAAAAGGCCTCGTAAAGAAAATCAACCGCGAAATAAACGTGCTGAACATAGAAGATATTAAAACATTCGAAAAGACGCTTGAAACGCTCGAAAGCGCTTCGGCCGCCGCCCGCTAAAAAGCGGAACCGGACATTTTCAAATCAAGTCCGGACGGCTTATAAATTAATTTATTTGGAGATATAAAAATGGAAGGTAAAAAAGTAGCTTTAATAACCGGCGGATCGCGCGGTATCGGCAAAGCCATCGCGGTCGAATTCGCTAAATCCGGATATAACGTCGTCTTCACTTATAATTCGACCTTGCCCGACGGGGTTTTAAACGAACTGAAAGCTCTCGGTTCCGATGCGCTCGCGGTGAAATGCGACGTAAGCGTAGAAGAATCCGTCACGGCTCTTTTTAAACAGCTCGAAGAAAAATACGACCGTCTGGACGTGCTGGTCAACAACGCCGGAATAACAAACGACAAGCTTCTTTTAAGGATGAGTTTCGAAGATTTTACAAAAGTCATCAACACGAACCTCAATTCCTGCTTTTTGACCTGCAAGAACGCTATAAAAGTCATGGGCCGCGCCGGCGGCGCGATAATCAACGTGAGCTCCGTGGTGGGCCTTATGGGTAACGCCGGCCAGGCCAACTACTGCTCTTCCAAAGCCGGACTGATCGGCCTCACCAAGTCGGTGGCCAAAGAATACGGCGGACGCAATATCCGCGTCAACGCGGTGGCTCCGGGCTTCATCGAAACCGATATGACTTCGGGCCTTACCGAAGAGATAAAGAAAGAATACCAGAAACAGATACCCATGAAGCGGTTCGGCAAAGCCGAAGACGTCGCTCACGCGTGCGTCTTCCTCGCCTGCGAAAAAGCCGCTTATATTACCGGGCAAGTTTTAACTATAGATGGCGGAATGTACATGTAAAGGGGGTGACGTAAGTGAGTCTTACCTACGAAAGCGTTTATGAAAAAGTAGCTAAAATAGCTGTCGAAGAATTAGACGTTGAAGAATCGGCGATAAAAAAAGAATCGAACTTCCAGGACGATCTCGGCGCTGATTCGTTAGCGTTAGTTGAAATCATTATGAAGATCGAAGAGGAATTCGACATCGAAATACCCGATGATCAATCGGAAAAGATTAGAACCGTCGATCAGGCAGTAAAATATATTCTTGAGAAAAAAGCTTAATCACAGCATAATTCCAATAGCCCTTTTATCAATTTCCGCCTTCGCGGCGTTATTGATATCAGGGCTATGACATTTGCTGGCGCTAAAATTACGATTGGAGGAAACGATAAGATGTCCCGCAGGGTGGTTATAACAGGAATGGGCGTAGTAAGCCCTATCGGCACAGGACTTCAGAAATTCTGGAACGGCCTTTTATCCGGCGCTAACGGCGTAGACGTTTTAAAAGCGTTCGACGTCACAAACTACAATTCAAAAATGGCGGCTGAAGTTAAAGATTTCAACTGTGAAGAATTCATCGACAAGAAAGACGCCAAAAGAATGGACCGTTTCACACAATTTGGCGTGGCCGCGGCTAAAATGGCGCTTGAAGATTCAGGGATAAACCTCGATTCCATCGATCGGGATATGTTCGGCGTTATCCTCGGTTCCGGCATAGGCGGAATACAGACATTCGAGGCCCAGTACGAAGTTTTAAAGGCCAAAGGCCCCAACAGGGTCTCTCCTCTTTTAGTGCCAATGATGATCGGCAACATGGCCGCCGGCCAGGTCGCCATACAGTTCGGCGCAAAAGGCGTCAATTTCACTACCGTAACGGCCTGCGCATCGGCAAATCACGCCATAGGCGAAGCTTTTGAAATAATCAAGCGCGGGGCGCAGGACGTCATGATTTCCGGCGGCTCCGAAGCCGCGATCACCCCGCTCACTTACGCCGGCTTTTCCTCGCTGCGGGCGTTTTCGCAGAGAAACGACGACGTGAAAACCGCCTCGAGGCCCTTTAACAAAGACCGCGACGGTTTCGTAATAGGCGAAGGCGCGGGCGTTTTACTGCTCGAAGAGCTCGGCCACGCAAAGGCGCGCGGCGCTAAAATATACGCGGAAATAGTGGGCTACGGCGCAACCTGCGACGCGTTCCACATAACGGCCCCCGCCGACAACGGCGCTGGAGCCATTAAATCCATGAAACTCAGCCTTAAGGAGGCCGGAATCGCCCCCGAAGCGGTAGACTATATCAACGCGCACGGCACTTCCACCGACCTCAACGATAAATATGAAACCGCCGCTATTAAAACGGTTTTCGGCGAACACGCTAAAAAATTATCGGTATCTTCAACTAAATCCATGACGGGCCACCTTCTCGGCGCTGCGGCGGGCATAGAAGCCATCGCAACCGCCATGGCCATCAAAGAAAGCAAGATCCCGCCGACGATAAATTACATTAACCCCGATCCTGAACTCGACCTGGATTACACGCCTAATGTTCCCAGGGACCGCGCGGTCAACTATGCCATTTCCAATTCGTTCGGCTTCGGAGGGCACAACGCTACGATATGCCTGAAAAAATACGCCGAATAGTTGATTAAATGGATGATTTTATAAAAAGAACCACGCTTCAGACTTTTGAACGCAACTTAAACTATAAATTCAATAACATTTCCCTTTTGAACGAGGCGTTGACGCACGCCTCGTTCGCTAACGAACATAAGATCGACTATGATTACGAGAGGCTCGAAGTCCTCGGAGATTCCCTGCTGGGATTCATCATAGTCGATTTTCTTTTCAACTCCTACCCCGAGTTGAGGGAAGGCGAAATTTCCAAGATAAAGAGCTTCGTGGTTTCCGAACCCGTCCTGGCAAAGGCCTCGGCAAAAATAAACGCTTCCGAATTCATCCAGCTCGGCCGCGGCGAGGAGCAGAACGGCGGCAAAAATAAGCCCTCCATACTGGCCGACGTTTTTGAAGCCATAGTATCGGCGATTTATCTCGATTCAAAAAAGATCGAATTCGCATATGAGTTCGTTATACACAATCTCCATCCCGAAATAATAAAATTCACTCAGAAAGACGAAGGGATAAATCACAAATCCGTCCTTCAGGAGTATTCGCTTAAAAATTACGGCGTAAAGCCCAGCTACAGGCTGATAAAAACCCTCGGCCCCGAGCACGACAAAACATTTATAATGGCCGTAGAAATAAACGAAGTTCAGCTGGGGACGGGCATGGCGAAGGTGCGCAAGGAAGCCGAGCAGATATCGGCCGCCAACGCTTACAAGCACATCATGGAAATCGAAAACGAAGATAAACAGCCGCTCAAATAGAGAACAAGAGAATAGAGAACAGTGAATGGATAAGGTTAGGGCGCGCCCATCGCGCGACCCGCAGGAGGCGAGTGCGGCAGGAGCCACGGATGGCGAGAGGCTGCCTCTATTTTAAAAGCAAAGCCATTAAAAGCACTAAAGTGTCTGTTTAAATCGTCAAAAATCCACATCTGTTCTCTATTCAATATGCACTATTCACTAAAACAGGCCATTTTCATTATCTAATTTTATGAAGCCAGTAAAGCATATAATTATTCCGGTATTTTTAAATAACCTCGGATGCCCCGCGTCCGGAAGGTGCGTTTTCTGCGACCAGGCTGCATCGGGCGGAACGCCATGCGGCCCGGATTCGACTGAAAGCTACCTGAAAGGGTTCATTTCCGGCCTCGAAAAAGAAAACATTTCAAAAAACGAATATAGTTTTGAAATAGCCTTCTACGGCGGAACGTTCACGGCCCTGCCGCGCGGCGTCCAGGAGTCTTTTTTCGAAGCCGGCCGTTCGGCGGTCTCATCCGCTGGCGAAGGGCGCCGCGGCATCGATGGAAAGTTCGAAGGGTTCAGGGTTTCGACCCGCCCTGACTTTATAGATATCGAAACGCTTTCGTTTTTAAAAGCAAACGCAGTCAAAACAATCGAAATCGGGGTAGAATCCTTCGACGACGGCGTTCTGCAAAAAGCAGGCAGAGGATATTCGGCCGCCTCGGCAGCCTATTCGTGCGGGCTCGTAAAAAAATCGGGGTTTAAATTTTCGCTTCATTTAATGTGCGGCCTGGAAGGCCAGAGCAGAGAAGTTTTTCTGCGCGACTGCGCGTCGCTTGCCGCCGCGGGACCCGATTACGCGCGAATACATCCGCTCTGCGTAATGTCCGGATCGCGCCTCGGAGAAATTTATAAAGCCGGAGGGTTCGTTCCCCGCCCCGACTCCGAACTTATAGAAGAAACCGCTTACGCCATGGCTTTTTTTGAATTAAACGGCATTAAAGTAATCCGGGCGGGCATACTCGAAAACGACAAATTCAGAAAAGAAGTGCTTGCCGGCCCCGCATTTCCCAACCTGCGCGAAATCGCCGAAAGCCTCATCCATTCGACTGTTTTTGATTTCATAAGAACGAAATTCGAGCGGCCTTCGAAAATACTCGTCGAAAC
Organism: bacterium; assembly: GCA_029571125.1. Classification (GTDB taxonomy): domain Bacteria; phylum Muiribacteriota; class UBA9980; order UBA9980; family UBA9980; genus UBA9980. The sequence continues at coordinate 2,633 of JAKPTH010000694.1, read as the reverse complement.
CGGCGGCGAAAAAATATTAAATTACCTTGTGGGATATAAAAAAGAGAATATTAAAAAAAATAATGATTTATTGCTTGAATTTAAAAATAAAATATTATATAATAACGCTAAAGACGCAATGCCCTATATCCTGATATCGGCAGAAAATAACGAATCAGCTTACGTATTAACTAGACCTGATGTTTTAAAGCAATATATAAATAAATTTTAATATACCAATCTAACCCGTAAAACAAGGAGGCATCAAGGTGGAACATCTTAAAGTCGCAGCACAGTCAAATCCCAAAGCGGTTGCTGGCGCTCTTGCAGCAGTAGTCGAAAAAGAAAAAGAAGTCGAGCTTCACGCGGTCGGAGCGGCTGCGGTAAACCAGGCGGTAAAAGCTATAGCGATAGCCCGCGGTTTTGTCGCACCCAAAGGCATAAATTTGGTCACCGTAATAGCTTTCGCTAAAATCGAAATCAACAGCGAAGAAAAAACGGCAATTAAATTTATAATCCAGAGCGGAAAATAGCCGTTGATATTTTCAAACGACTAAATTAATAAGTTAATATTTTTTATTATAATTCTATCTACATAATATTCTTTATGGTGGATAGTTTGTGTATTTTTATTTAAATCCTTTTTTAATGACGAATTTCTTATCCGATTACCCCCGCTTAATAAAAAATCATAAAAAACTCGTAGGCATAAGTTCGACCGTTCCGGTCGAGGTGATTTATTCCGCCGGGTCCGTGGCGCTCGATCTGAACAACGTTTTCATAACGTCGCCCAGAAGCGAAGAATTATTAAAAAAATCGTCCGAACTCGCTCCGCGCGCTGTATGCAGCTGGACGCGCGGAATTCTCGCCGCGGCTGTCGCGCTGAAAATAAAAAACGCCGTCATCGTTACCGAAGGCGACTGCGCTCACACCATACCGATCACCGATATCTTGAATTACCGGGGCATAAGCGCGTTCGCGTTCGAATACCCACTGGACCACGATATAAATAGATTAAAATCGGAAATAGACCGGTTCATAGAATATTACAAAACCGATATATGCTCCTGCGAAAAAGTCAAGGAAAAATTCGATAAAACGCGCGTCCTGCTCAAAAAAATCGATGAAATGACCTTCCGCGAGCTCAAAGTCAGCGGTTTCGAAAACCACGTAAATCTCGTTTCAGCTTCGGATTTCAATTCCGACCCCGAATCGTTCCACCGCGGCGTCGCGGCTTTTCTTGACGAAGCCCTCAAAAGGCCTTCTAAATCAATTTCGCTGCGTATCGGCCACGCGGGAATTCCGCCGATATTCAGTGATTATTACCATTACATTTCGTCCCTCGGCTCGGAAATTATTTACAATGAAACCCAGCGGCAGTTTTCGATGATCGAAGGAGCCGGAAAAAGCCTCTACGAAGCTTACCATAACTACACTTATCCCTACTCGTTTAAAAACCGGCTCGAAGACATCAAAAAAGCTATCGAAGAACGCGAACTGGACTGCATTATCCATTACGTGCAGAGTTTTTGTTTTCACCAGATCGAAGACCGCATGCTGAAAAACGAGCTCGGCGATTTTCCGGTGCTCACGATAGAAGGCGATTATCCAGCGCCGCTCAACGAAAACGACCGGCTGAAAATAGAAAGTTTCATACTCAATGTAGAAAAGAAAAAATATAAGCTCAAATCGAAAAAAATAAACTTATTCAAAAGCCGAAAATTTTCCGCGGGAATAGACCTGGGCTCCCGCTCCGTCAAAATAGCCTGCTGCGCGAACAATTTCCAGAAATTTCAGATCCACGAAACTATGGATTTTATCGTTAAATATTTGAGCGGAGGCGAAACGGAAAAATCTTTCGACAAGTTCGACCTCGACATAAAAAAATTCGCCGGCTGGGAAAATATTCAAAAAATAGAATATTTTTCGACCGGCTACGGAAGATACAGGGCGAAGGTATTCGACGCGGCGCCTTTTTCCGAAATAGAATGCCACGCAGCGGGAGCGATATATTCTACGGGCCTTAAAAATTTCACGCTCTTAGACGTCGGCGGGCAGGACATCAAAGTGATGGAAATCAAGAACGGAAGCATACAGGGATTTTCGATGAACGATAAATGCGCCGCCGGCTCGGGCCGTTACATAGAAAATATGGCGCGCATATTAAAGGCCGACCTTTCGGAAATTTCAAAGCATTATCTCGACCCCGAACCGCTTTCCATAACCTGCGCCACTTTCGGCGAAACCGAGGTAATAGCCAAGCTGATCGCCGGCGTTAACATAAAAAAAATAATGGCCGGAGTGAATTATACGGTTTTTGCCAGAATAGAACCGCTTTTAAACGAGCACAGATCTCCTTCGCAAGTTCTGGTGGTCACTTCAGGCATAACCCATAACCTGGCCTTCATAGAACTTTTAAGAGCCGGCTCCGGGTTCAAAAAAATAATAGTACCCGATAACGCGCAATTCATGGGTGCGATAGGCGCTTCGGTCCTCGGCGCTTCCTGACCTCCGCCGACGGCTACACGCAAAAAACAATTGAACATAAAAGCACAAAATGAACTTATTTGTTCACACGTTTTGAACATTTAAGTTCATTTTTGTAATTAGACCGCCATACCAATCCGTTTTATCGTTCGCGCCGGGTGAATTTT
>JAKPTH010000688.1 GCA_029571125.1 bacterium | reverse complement strand
AGTTTGTTAGAGAAATTAGAAACCCGTTTACAAAGCCTAATTGAAAGTACGCTCTTCCTAATTCCAGGAAATTCTGTTCAAAAAACAGTAGCGATGGGAATCATCAATCAATTAAGAATTATCCTAGAAAAATCGATTAATCAAAGCGAGAAAATCCCGAATACTTTTTCAATAACTTTACATCCAGAGATTTATTCCTCATTAGGGTTTGATCAGGATTGGATTACCCTCGTAAAGGAAGCCTTGACCGAAACAGCACTTGAATTAGGAGTGGATTATTCAGAAAATATATCTATTCAATTTTTCTTTAGACCATACGGGTACTTTTGAAACGGCTTCCAGATAAGATTTTTCGTCGAAACCGTATTTTTCAGCCTGCCGCTTGAAAAATTCCATATCGGGAGGTTCTAGAAATAATTGGCCCGTGAAGAAATTTCCAAGGTGCTTTCCGTCTATAATTATGGGAATGGCGTTATCTATCATTCCGTGGGGGCAGCGGTAGGAAACGGCCGGGTTTGCTTCGTGTAAATGAGTTGCGATATATTGATCGCTTTTTATGCACTCGATTTCCGACTGCTTGTTGATGCGGTGGAACCTGGTGCATATGTCCTGCCATGCGGTAGCCGTGAGTATATTGCCTTCGTTATCGACTATGGCGGAAGGGAATGAATAAACTTCGTTCAACCTATCCTGAAGCTCTTGATAAAGCTTGATGTCTATTATGTCTTCCAGTTTGTAATTCACGTTATTCGCTCCGCTGGAAATTTTATAAAATTTTAACAACTATCCAACCGCTAATATAATACCGATATTTAACTAAAAAATCAAGTTATTTTTGGAGTTTTCGGGTAATGTTTATCTAATAAATATTCGAAGGGATGAGCGTTTAATTGATTTATTTCAAACGGATTTCAATGATACGGGTTTATTTATTTTCATAAATGCTTAAGGCGTTTTCTCTTAATATCATCGATGCGGCTTTATGCGCGAATTTTATTGACATTTCGCGTCCGCTGACAAGCCGTTTAATAAATGCGTCCAGGTTTTGTCTCGCGGAAATAGCGCCCAGATAATAAAGTTCGGGTATGAAATGGGCGTCTGAAGAGTAAATTATCCTGTTGAACGGGCACAAGTTCGTTATGCCGCAGAGCGTTTCCTGGATTCCCGCGTTTGAAAGCGACGGAACCGCAAGGCCCAGGTCTATATAAACGTTCGGGTAGACGGAAGCGAGCCATGCCGCTTCTTTGTGATAAGGGTATCCGGCGTGCAGCAGAACAATATTCAGTTTAGAAAATATAGGGTCGTTGAATATATTTGAAAGGCAAACCGGATTGGCTTTATGAATTTCCAGGTCGCAATCTCCGAATCCCGTGTGAAATTGAAACGCGGTTCCGGCGTCCGCGGCGGCGAGCATGGCTATTTCGAGAAGAAAGCACAGGAGGCTCCTTGCGCTCAGCCTGATTTTTTTGCCCCTGACGGGGCCGTATTCCGATTTCGCGTCTTTCAACGCCGCTTTTTTATATTCAAGCCCGCCGCGGTAGGCGAGAACGCTTTTGAAGGCGGCTATGTGTCCGGCGTTTTTTTTCAGCCCGTCCTTAAATGCGTCTATAAAATCGCTGAAAGCCAGGTTTTTTTCAATAAGCTCTTCCGCCGCCGTTTCGATGCGCAAGATATGCTTTGTCCTTACGAATTTTGAATGCCATTTTATGCCGCGCGACCCTTCTTTAAGAAAACCGTCGTCTAAATAAACCGCTTCTATTCCGGCGGCTGTAATATATTTAGAAAATAGTTCGCCCGCGTTTAATTTATTTTTTTCAGCGGCCAGTTCGCCTTCGGCGCAGCCGAAAAAATCGCAGAGCTCAATGACGCTTCTTTGATAAAAAACGGTGTTTTCTACATTAAAACGTGAGGCGCCGGATTGAAATCCTTCTGAAAACGCCGACCAGAAAGGAAAATCTTTCGCGTATTTTTCATTTAAAATAGGATGCGCGTGAGCGTCTATAATTTTTATGCCTTCGGTGAACATGGCTGTATTTTATTACTTACCGGAAATTTTGTCAAGCTCGCTTATATAAAAGCCCCTATAAATTTTATAATTTCGTCAATTGACTTTTAATCTGGTTTATGGTAATTTTAATAAAATTTTTATTTAAGAGGAAAAAATGAAGAAAAACCTTGCATACGACGCTTACGAGCAGCTCGCCGACCGCTACGCGGAGCTCGTGGACACTAAACCGCATAACGCTTATTACGACAGGCCGGCGGTGCAATCGCTCATAGGGCCGGTGGAAGGAATGGATATACTCGACGCCGGCTGCGGTCCCGGCGTTTATGCCGAATGGCTGTTGGAGCGAGGCGCGAGGGTTACCGCTTTCGACGCCAGCGACAAAATGGTGGAGCACGCCAGAAAACGCGTTAAAGGCAGGGCCGAAATTTATAAAGCCGACATGGAAGAGCCTTTAGATTTTCTTGCCGGCGCCAGTTTCGACGGCGTGCTAAGCGCTCTGGCGGTCACTTACGTAAAAGACCACGCCGGACTTTTCGCCGAAATCAACCGGGTTATCAAGCCGGGCGGCTGGTTCGTTTTTTCTACCGAGCATCCATTTTTCGCATACCGGTATTTCGGGATTAAAAATTATTTTGAAACGAAACGCGTATGCTGCGACTGGGATGGCTTCGGCGGCAGCGTCGCCATGCCGAGTTATTATCACAGCCTCGGCTCCATTGCGGACGCGCTCAGCCGAAGCGGGTTTTTAATTGAAAGAATCGTCGAGCCGAAGCCGACCGAAGAATTCAGGGAAGCCGACGCGCACGGTTTTGAAAAATTAATGAAATTTCCGCTTTTTATATGTTTCAGGGCAAAAAAAACCGGCGGCAGCGTTAAATAATGATTGAAACGGAGAAAGGTTAATCATGTGCGATTGCGAAAGCGTAAAAAAAGAGCTCGAAAAATATGTCAGGTCAGATAAAATAGCTGTACTGTCGGGTTTTTTTAAAACGGGAAAAGCCGGCTACGGCGAAGGCGATCTGTTTATGGGAGTGGTAGTTCCCGATCAGCGCAGGGTGGCAAAGGCTTTTTACCGCGGCATTTCCATAGCCGATACCGCGGAGCTTTTGAAAAGCCCGGTGCACGAGCACCGGCTAACTGCGCTTATCATGATGGTCGAAAAGTTTTCAAAAACGCGCGATGAAAGCGTTAAAAAATCCGTTTACGAAGCGTATATTAAAAATATTGAATATGTCAACAACTGGGACCTGGTTGACGTTTCGGCGCCGCATATTTCCGGCCCTTATCTTTACGACAAACCGCGCAGGCTGATATTCACATTCGCCCGGAGCGGAAATTTATGGAAACAGCGCGTGGCTATGCTCACCACTTTTTATTTCATCAGAAAACTCGATTTTGAAGACGCGTTTAAAATCGCGGATATTCTCATCGACCATCCTCACGATCTCATTCATAAAGCCGTGGGCTGGATGCTCCGGGAAATAGGAAACCGCGACAGGCAGGCGGAACTCGATTATCTGGCGACGCGCTATGGCAAAATGCCGCGCACGATGCTGCGGTACGCCATTGAAAAATTCGAGGAGCCTTTACGAAAAAGCTTTCTGGCGGGAACTTACAAAAATTAATTTAAACGCCTTACCGTCCGGATTTTTTTTTCGCTCCATTTTTTCCGGCCGTTTCGGCGTATCTGAAACAGCTCGTCAGATGGTCGTTTATGATTCCCGTCGCCTGAAGATGGGCATAGATGACGGTAGAGCCAAGAAACTTGAAACCGCGCGCCTTAAGATCTTTGCTCACATCGTCGGAAAGCTGCGTTTTGGCCGGCAGCTCTCTGATGTCTTTCCATTCGTTCACTACAGGCTTGTAGCCGGTAAACCGCCAGATATATTCGTCGAACGATCCGAACTCTTTTTGTATTTCAAGAAAGCGCGCGGCGTTGTTTATGGACGCCTCGATTTTTTTAAGGTTTCTGATAAGGCCTTCGTTTTGCATTAACTCCGCTATTTTTTCGGCGTCGAATTTAGCCACTTTTTTAGGGTCGAAGTTGCAGTATGCTTTGCGGTAGTTCTCGCGTTTTTTAAGCACGGTAAGCCAGCTGAGGCCGGCCTGGGCTGATTCGAGGACTAAAAACTCGAAGTGCAGCCTGTCGTCGTGAACGGGAACGCCCCATTCGCGGTCGTGATAATCGATATAAATATCGCATGAAAGGCACCAGGGGCAGCGGACTCGGTCGTTATTCATAAAAACCGCCTTTATTATAAAAATATGGATCTATTGGTATTGAAATATATCATACATAAAGCGTTATGTCAATGAAGCGAAAAAATAAAAATACCAATGCCGGCGCTTTATAAATTTTTAATTTAGTTGACAATATAATGACTTTATAATACTATTTAAATTGAATAAAAAAATGCGACGCGCATTTATATTTAGTAAGGGCCGCCCGCAGTAAAAATAAAAAAATCGAAAGGCCGATATTATGAATAAATATGCGAATATCGAAGAAATTTTTAAAAAATTCGAATGCCCCGATTATAAATTTATAAGATCATCCGATATCGTTGTATCTCAGTGGGTCAGAATGAAGTGCATGTTCGGCTGCTCCGGCTTTGGGAAAAGTCTTTCATGCCCGCCGAACGTTCCGTCCATAGCGGAGTGCCGCGAATTTTTCAAGGAGTTCGAAGAAGCCGTTCTTTTTCATTTTACGATGAAAGTCATTAAGCCCGAAGACAGGAAGCTTTTAAGCGATAAAATTAACGGCGATCTGCTTAATGTAGAGCGCGAGGTTTTTTTGAGCGGCCTTTACCGGGCTTTTATGCTGCCCGTGAACGAATGCCACAGATGCGTGAAATGCTGCGGAAAAAAAGAGTCGTGCCCGCACTCTGAAAAGGTAAGGCCCATGCCGGAAGCTATGGGAGTGGACCTGTTCGCCACCGCGAACCGAGCCGGGTATCCTGTAAAAGTTCTTAAAAATTACGATGAAACCATGAACCGCTATGCGATTTTAATGCTTGAGTAATTATGACGATAAAACGAATTAAAAAATTACTCAAAATCATTTAAGGATTTTGCGATTACTGTGCGCCGGGTTTACTTTTTTAAAACCACTCTGACGGCGAACCCGGTTTTCAATTTATAAACTTTGAGTATTTTTTTTGCTGCGCCTCCTTCCGGGCTGAACGAGGCTGTTTTTGACGCCGTGTCGAGCTTGAGGGTGAAATCGTTTTTTGCGTCGCCGTCGAAATCTACCGCTTCTTCGATGACCGCCGGCAGCGGCCCTCTGGCGCGCCAGACGACCTGTATGAATCCTTTTTTTGTTTCGCCCATGAGACAGGCGAAAACGGGCTTGTGAATAATAGTGGTGTAGTCTTTATTTTCTATTGTTTTTAAGATATCGCCGCCCGTATAGACCGGCGATATTTTCATTGCGGAAGCGTGCACCAGTTTTTGCGTCAGGCTTTCGCTCTTCATGAAAACCGCCGGTATGGCTATAACGATGACAATGGCCCAAACAAATCCCATAAAAGTTTTTATTGTATTCATATTAATCAGCTCCCGCGAAATGAAATTTAATAATACAGCGTCGTTTAGTTTTAAATGAAACTGCCTGTAGTGATAAATTTAAGCAGCCTCTCTACTCCGCCTATAAAATCGCCTCCCAGGAAAATAGCCATGAAGAGAAAAAAAGCGTAAAGCGCCAGCACCCTGGAAGCGCCGTCGAAATTATCTCCCACTCCCTTTATATGATACGCGGCAGCGCCTTTAGGGCAAACGTCAACGCACTTTCCGCATCTGACGCATGTGATGCCCGCCGCGCCGCTTTTTAGGTTGGATTCGGAAATAGACAACGTGGGGCAGCTTTTGATGCAAAGCTTGCAGTTTACGCATTTAGCCGCGTCTATTTTAATTGCGAAAGGGCTTATGTAATTGGTGGCCGACTGCATAGCGCCGAAGGGGCAGAAGAAAGAGCATTGCGTTCTTTTTTTTGTCATCAACGGAAATATTATTACGAGCGCTATAAAGATAGAAAGAAATATTATAGTCTTTACAAGCGAAGCCGTATCGGTTATAGGCTCATATTCTGTGACGGTTTTGAAAGGGCAGAGCCACGAGCAATAAGTGGGCTGGAGAAAATACGCGGATGTGACGGCTACAAACAGCAGGACCAGAAAAGGAGCGTATTTCCATTTAGGACTGATTTCTTTTATAACGGGCTTTTTGAGAATTTTGGAAAACCCTTCGTCAAGGCCGCCGAAAAAACATCCCCAGCCGCACCAGCCGCGGCCGATCGTAAAGCAGGCCAGGAGCCAGATTACGATCATCGAGCCTATGGCTGCGTATCCTTCAAGCAGCGAGCCTGGAAAAATAATGGTTTTAGTGAACGCGTACGGAATTAAAGCCATCGTGGTGACTATGTGGCAGAAAGGAATTTCGCAGTTGAAAAGAGTGTCGTCGGTAAAAGACATGCTTCCCCGGGCTTCGAACATGTGACTGATGAAAGATATTACGAAGAAAACGGCCGTGGTTATATATACTGCCGAACGGTACCTGTCGGTTTTGCCGGTATAGAGCATCATAAAAAACATCGAATTGAAAAAAATAAAACCGGTCGCGAAAGCGGCCAGTTTTATTCCATTTTGCGGCACCTGGCCCCGGCTCATGAAAATGAAAGTTAAAAGAAACGCCGGAAGGGCGGTGAGAATGGTCAATGCAATTTTTTTCAAAATTTCAAACATCTCCTTATTTACCTGAATCGTAAAACTAAAAGAGTTCAAATGCTGAAGATATTATATATTATTTGAAAATAAATTGCAAATAATTAACTATCGATTTAAATCACATCGCCTTTTCAAGGATTTTTTTGCTTATATCCGGAGTGAGGTCGCCCGTTTCTGAAAGTTTCGTCATGCCGTGAGCCTTAAGCTGCTCGATGACGGCGGGAATTTTATCGGCCTTAACGCCGTATTCGGAAAGGCGGGTTTTTATGCCGAGACTTTCGAAGAATTCACGTGTCTTCGCTATCGCCTGATCTATTTTTTCGTCTTCGCTTCCCGATTTTATGTCCCATACGCGTTCGGCGTACTGCAGGAGCTTCGCGCGTTTTTTGTCGCGCCTGATATCGAGCATCGCCGGCAAGACTGCAGCCAGCGTCTGGCCGTGGTCTATTCCGAACATCGCGGTGAGCTCGTGGCCTATCATGTGGGTGGCCCAGTCCTGCGGAACGCCGGCGCCGATGAGACCGTTGAGCGCGAGCGTGGCCGCCCATTCGTGGTTCGCGCGGGCGTCGTAGTTTTCGGCTTCTTCGACCGTAGTTTTTCCTATTTCTATAAGCGTGCGAAGGATGCCTTCGGCGAAGCGGTCCTGCACCCTGCCGTCAGCGGGATAGGTGATATATTGCTCTGTTGTGTGCACGAAAGCGTCTACGACTCCGTTGGCCACCTGTATCCTGGGAAGCGTGAATGTCAGGGCCGGATCGAGTATCGAAAATTTAGGATAGGTCATAACGTTCAGTACGGGATATTTTCCGTGCTCATGGCTTATGACGGCGCCGCAGTTCATTTCCGAACCGGTGGCCGGAAGCGTCAGCACCGTTCCGATAGGAAGTGCTTTGCCGGCTACATCGAGCGGAACGGTCGCCAGGCCGAACTTAAGCAGGTCGCGCGGGTCTTTTTCGTACAGGGCCGCCAGCGCTATGAATTTGGTTCCGTCTATGACCGAACCGCCGCCGACCGCGAGCAGGAAATCTATTTTCTCGGCGCGAACTATCTCCACGGCTTTCATAAGCGTTTCATAGCGGGGGTTGGGCTCGATGCCCCCGAATTCGAATACCTGCCTGTTTCCGAGGGACGTTTTAACTTTGTCAATGAGGCCGCTTTTTTTGGCGCTGCCGCGGCCGTAAGTGACCAGCACGCGCGCGCCGGCCGGAGTATTTTTGCCGACCTCGTCGAGCCTGTCTTTTCCGAAAATAATGTGGGTGGGATTATAAAAATCAAAATTCAACATATTTAAACTCCCTTTCATTTTTAATAGTTTTTATTTGCACTTATAATTTAATTTTAAAACATTCGCGTTACACGAAGTCAATATAAATTTAAAAAATATTTAAAATATTGCATTTTTTAAAATATTGTTTTAATATAATAAGAAAACATTAAAGTTACTTTAATATAATGGAGAGTTTAAACATGCCTCTGGCAATGCAGAAAATAAAGAAAAAAAAGGAAGAAACCGGCGAGGTGGTTTTTAGCAGGGAGCCAAAGTATACGGTTAAAGATATCTCGGAAATGTTAGGACTGTCAAAGCACGCCATACGCTATTACGACAACGAGAACCTGCTGCCTTATGTTTCGCGAAGCGAATCGAACATAAGGCTCTTTTCCGATTACGATATTCAATGGTTGAAAACCGTCAATTGTCTAAGATATTCAGGTTTGCCGATTATTCAGATCAAAGAATATATTAAAATGTGCATTCAGGGCGACGAAACGATCGCCGACCGCGCAAAGATCATTTTCCAGCAGGAGAAAATACTTGAAGATAAGGCGAAAGAAATTAAAACTCAGCTCGAAATAATCAGGAAGAAAAAAGCTTATTACGAAAAGCTGCTCACTGAAAAAGGTATTGATACATGCAATCCGGTTAATGAAATTAAAAACGATTCATTATTAAATGGCTGTCTGGCATGAAAAGTAATTTTAAATTTTGCGCGGGGGAAATATAATCTATGAATTTCAGCGAACTGGCGGGCGGAAACAATTTAATATTGACGGAAGGCTCCGTTGTAGAGAGAATCAGGCGTGAGTCCGGCATTGAAATGAGCGATGACGGTTTGCTTACTGCCGCGCTGATCTATGATGAACGCGGGCGGGAAACGCTGGAAAAAATATATAGGCAGTATCTGGATATAGGAAAATTAAACGGCTTGCCGGTGATCGTCATGACCCCGACCTGGCGTGCTAACAAGGAACGAATAGCCTGTTCGCCGTATAAAAATCTCGATGTGAACGCCGACTGCTTTCGTTTTATTGACGGCATACGCCGCTCCTACGGCGATTACGGCAAAAAAATATACGTGGGCGGCTTGACCGGCTGCAGGCATGATGCTTATAAGCCGCAGGAATCGATTTCAACGAGCGCTGCTATAGAATTTCATAGGGATCAGATATTCAGTCTTGCTTCGGCCGGAATCGATTTTCTTATCGCCGAAACCCTGCCCGCCCTTCCTGAGGCTGTCGGAATATCTCTTGCCATGGCCGAAACCGGAAAGCCTTATGTAATTAGTTTCGTCATCCGCGCGGACGGCTGTCTGCTGGACGGAACTCCTCTGAACGCCGCGATTAACGGAATCGATTCGGCCGCCGAACCAAGGCCTTTATTTTATATGGTCAATTGCGTCCACCCGTCTGTCCTTGCAGAGGCGCTTGCCGCCGAATCGAACCGGGGAGGCGATGCCCTGAAGAGGCTGATTGGAATACAGGCCAACACTTCTTCTCTGACTCCTGAAGAGCTCGATCGGAGCGTCTCGCTTCGTTCGGACGATGAAAATTCGTTCTATGAATCAATGAAAGCGCTTCGCGTCCGGTACGGCCTTAAAATTTTCGGAGGCTGCTGCGGAACTACGCAACGCCACATGGCAAAGCTATCGGAAATAATTTTACGGCGGGATAAATAGCCTCAAAACCTCCTGAAATCAGGATGATTGATGTAGTGCGGAAGGTGCGCATGAAATGCGAGGGCTGCTGCCGTCCTGTACTCACAGAAAATAAGCTTTTAACGATTCTCAGCGTCCGAGTTTTTTCTATTAATATCTTCAAAAATAAGTCGCGCGGATTCTTGCGGCGAATTGATTCCGGTGTCTATCAGAAAAGATCCTTTGCCGGGCGCGGGGGTAAATAAGTCGTATTTGGAAATGATCTGGTTCAGTTTGTCCGCCGACTGGATTTTTTTGTGTTCGCTTCTTGACGGTTCGGAAACTCTTTTCAATAGTATGTCTTTATCGCAGAGCAGCTGATAAAAATATACTTTGCTGCCGTACTTTTCAAACTGGCCGATAATTTTATCTAAATACGGCAGATCGATAGGATGGGCGTAGCAAAAGGTGAAAATTAATTTGCCTTCTTTACCGCGCGCCGAAATTTCAAATACTTTACTTCTAATGGTTTCCGATAATTCTTCAAATTCCTTCGTGCCGAATTCAAACAATTCGAGCGCCAGGTCGATTGATAACTGATTGTGAAAAACCTTATATCCGCTTAATTCGGACAGCGCTTTCGCCACCGTCAATTTTCCGGCGGCCGGAGGCCCGTACAATAAAATTAAATCCACAAACTTCACTCCACAATTTATTGCTGGCAATTTTATAACAATTTTAATATCTTGTCAATGGATCGATTATAATGAATTTTGATTATTATGCGGGCTCGGGTCTCCGATACTCCTTGATTTGCGCTCGAAAAAAGATCGTTGACTGAAAGAAAAATTTATGATATATTATACTCAGTTCAATTTTATATTAAGTTTAAAATTAAACCTGGTATATTATTATTGCCGTCGAGGTGGCTTAAATGGAATTAAAAGTGAAGGCGATTTCCAGAAGCGAAAGAAAAAAGGCCGAACTCCGTAAAAAAATCGTTGAAACCGCGGTCGGCATGTTCAATGAAAAATCGTTCCACGGCGTTACAATGGACGAGATTGCCGCCGCGGTAGATGTGGCGAAAGGCACGCTTTACAATCATTTCCCTTCTAAAGAAGAGATCGTGGCCGAATTCATAAAGAATTCGTTCACCAGCAAACATTACGAAAGAATAATGAGGTTCAGGAATTTGAAAGGGACCGCGGCCAGGGCGGCGCACATATTTACCGAGCTCATGCGTGGAGTGATGCGGCAAAGAGATCTCTTCGAAGTTTTTATAGTCTACAGGATAAAAAATATAATGTCTTTTAACAAAGCTGAAAATGAAGAAAGCGGAATAGGCCTTCTGGCGGGTGAAGTTGTGAGGCTGGGAAAAAACGGCGGAGATATATCCGCCGATATTGCTGACGGGTTCGTCAAAGATTTTTTTGAGTTCACCTTTATCGAGATAGCCAAGGAGTTTTATAATTCCGGACGGAATTTCCGCCTGGCGGAAACGGTAAAAGAGTATGCCGGAGTATTCGCTCGCGGCATAAAAGCGAAAAGGAGTTAATGCCAATGCAGAGCATCAAAAGCAGAATCATCAATTTCATACTGCGTAACCGCCACCTGCTGAGGTTTAAGCTGAGAAAACCGGTCTTCGACTTTAATTCGTCAATTGAGAATTTCAGGCGTGAATGCGAGGAAGGCGCCGCAAAATATGGTAAAATTCCAGAAGGCGTTTCAGTTGTAAGCGATGAAATAAGCGGCGTCAAGGCTGAATGGCTTGTCCCGGCCGGAGCGCCGGCCGATAAGATAATAATGTACGTCCACGGCGGCGGTTATGTGTCGGGATCTTGCTCCGACCATCGCGGATTCGTCGCCAGATTCGCAGCCAGTTGCGGTTATGCGGCGCTTACTTACGAATACAGGCTCGCGCCCGAGCATCCTTTTCCAGCCGCAGTCGAGGATTCCGTAGCGGTGTACCGCGCCCTCACCGGATCTAAATATGCGCCGGCCGATATAATAATAGCCGGCGAATCCGCCGGCGGCGGCCTGACGCTGGCTCTGCTTCTTGCGCTTAAAAAAAGCGGCATGCAGCTTCCTGCGGCGGCCCTGGCTATATCGCCCTGGACCGATCTTAGATGCGAAGGCGAATCGTACAGAACCAAAAACAAAGTTTCGCTTGCGCCGCTTAACTCATGGATAGTGTTCGGCAAATATTACGCCGGAAAGACGGACCCCTCAAATCCGCTAATTTCGCCGCTATATGGCGATCTTACGGGGCTGCCCCCCATAATGATCAATTCGGGAACTGACGACGAGTTGTACGACGACGGGAAGAATTTTTACTTAAAGGCGAAGGCCGCCGGAGCGGATATCAGATTCAGGTCCGGAGAAGGGATGGTTCACTGCTATCCGCTTCTTGCGCCGATGTTTCCGGAAGCGGTTGAGGCCATGGATCAAATCGTAGCATTTATAAAAGAACATTTTGGCCGGCGTGTGAAAACACCGGCCACCGCCGGAGCAGGCATTTGATAAATACTATGCAATCAAAGAAATGCAGTCTCGCTTCTTTATTAATTGTTAAATAATTTAATTTATTTTGCATCCATTTTATGCACCATTCGATGCTTTTTCGTTCTTGTTAAATAAAAAGTGCAGACGGTTACTTATATTTAGCATATCGAAGGCGTTTCGGCCCTGTTTATTTTAATTGATCAAGCGCGAATTTGAGCATTTCATCGCCGGCCGAAAATTCTTTGCCGTCAGGTGCAACTAAGACGTCGGGCGCGAGCGTTCCGTCATTATCGAAGCCTGCGTCTGCGCTGATATAATATTTGGCCGGTATGCAGAATTTAAGGCCGATAGACGGTAATTCTACGCGGACGCTGCGATCGGTGCTTTTACGAGTGCCTCCGGTGTTTTCACCGACGGTTTTACCGATACCCATCTTTTTGAATGCAACCGCGAAATCGAGCGACGTCGAAAAACAATTCTTGCCGATCAAAAGCACTGATCTGCCATTGTATTCTAACTCGTTTTTATTTGCGCCGCCAGCGCCGCCATACCATTCGTATTTTTTGATATCGCCCGGTTTCATTCCTTTTTCAAAAGTATAGCCGCTGTCTTGCGCTGTGCGCGAACATTTAAGAACGGTCGCTTCCCAGAAAACGGCTGGTTTGTCGCTAAGATAGAGCAGAAGGTCGACTGCATAATCAGTGTTTCCGCCGTTGTTTTTGCGTATATCGATTAGGAGTTTTGCTATCTTCTTTTCGCGTATTTTCTTGAAAGTTTTTTTCAGGAAATTTTTGTAATTATACTCCGAATAATCGCTAAAATTGAAAGTATTGACGGAAATAATTCCGGTATCGTCGATAATTCTGAATTCATAATCTTTTAAATTGGCTTTTCTTTCGCGCATGATCATGGAATATGAAACGCCCGGAACTTCGAATGAAGTTTCACCGCCGGCGTCCGCGGCCGTAATTTTGAATTTCACGCAACCGCCATTTATAAGATAATAGAAGAACCAGAATTGCGTTTCAATTTCATTATCGACGAACCCCTCGCTTTCGTTGGGTATCATTTCCTTGATTTTGTTAGCTACGCTTTCAATGTCCTCGCCGTTTATCTTTTTAAGTTTATATTTGCGGCCGTCGCGAGTAATATAGATAACGCCGCGTCTGACTTCGACGTTGAGCGGGAAAAGCGGAACGCATCCGGCTACGAGTTCGTAAAGTGCGTCGCTGGCTATTTCCGAGGCAAGAAGGCCGAAATGGCCGTCGCCATAAAGCGCGCCGAATTTTAAAAGCGTCCTGGCCGCTGTCGTATAAGGGATTTTATCGCCTATAAGCATAGCGGGCAGTTTTGCGGCAAAGCTTTGCTCGGCTGCGGCGAATTTTTTTGAGTCGTATTTGACGTACGTTTCGGCAATTCTGGGAATGAGCGATTCTATGTCGGCCTTAAGCGAGTTTTTATCTATGTAACGGGGGACTTTTTTGAGGACATTGTAGCTGATCGATTTGCTTTGATCATTGAAATTCTTTTCGCTGACGCTGATTTTTTTGCCGTTCCTGAAAACTACGGCGGAAATGTCGCCTGATTCAAACGCATTAAAAAGTTTTTCGCTGAGTTTTTTCAGGTCAGTGAATCCTTCAAGCGAAACGCCGTTCATTTCGAGGATGATATCGCCGGCCTCAAACGATCCGGCCGGTCGGTTTTCGACATTATCGACGAAGAAAACGAACTCGCGTTCGCCAGAATTATCTGCGGCAAAGGCGGCGGTCAAAAAAACTTCAAGCGTGGCGCCCGCGAATGTCGCCGCAAAAAAGGCAAAAAATAAAAGCGCCGATAAAGCAAATGTCTTTTTCATTTAATAACTCCCCGTTTTTTAATAAAGCAGCTATATAATTTTTTTTGCACTCCGTTTTTAAGGTTGCTTTTCTGCCCTATATTTGATACGCATATTCAGCGGTTCATATTTTTCGGGTGTTCACATCTTTGGCACACGGCCTTATGCGCGCATAAAAGATTGCCGCAATACGTACATTTCCATTCCTCTTTGCGTTCTCTGATGAAAACTCTTATCCCTTTTTCTTTTATCAGATCAAGGTTTGCGATGGCGCTCTCGCCGTATTTCAAAGAATATCGCTTGTCAAGACTTTTTATATTTCGGCACGGATATTTCGTGCACTTGTTACATAACTCCGTATCATTGGTTTTTTCAGGGCACTGCTTGATTTTGCATCTATTGCAGTACGCCGTTTTATTTCCGCTGGAGTTACACCCTTCACACTTGTTCTTCGATTTCTGGAATGCATAGCACAGATCGCATATCAATCCGCACGGTGCAATGCTTTAACGTTTCATGACTTTTCACGTCCTCCAGGTAATTATTATCACATGTTTTTCGGCTGCAGAACGCTCACGCGGTTGCCTTCGGTGTCTAAAAATGAAACGTAAAGGCCGATGCCCGGAATCTCTACAGGCTCGCCCAGAACTTTTCCGCCGGAATTTTTAATGTTTTGGATTGCCTCTTGAATATCGCTGACGGCGATTACTACCGACGGTTGAGGCGCGTCTTGAGTTTTAGGATAAAATCCGCCGTTTATGGCGCCGGGATGCTTTATCATATTTTGCTCGTCGGTTTCCGCCGTATGAGCTATAACGTAATTGCCCATCTCTTTGCCGAGCTTATTCATCTTCCAGCCGAAAGCGCTGGTATAAAAATCGGCCATGCGTTCCCTGTTTTCGTATGGCATTTCAAAATGAACTACAGGATTTGTTTTTGACATGATTATTCTCCTTATAGCTTTATATATTTTTCAAGGTGTTTATAACGCACTCCCTTTAACGGGAACGAAAATACCCGTCATGTCCGCGCCCTCCAGTTCAAGCAATTTTTGCTTGATGCCGAGGCCTCCGGCGTACCCGGTGAGGCTGCCGTTAGCGCCTACCACCCGGTGGCAGGGTATGACAATGGAGATAGGGTTGTGGCCGACGGCGCCGCCCACTGCCTGGGCCGACATATTTTGCCTGTTCATTTTTACGGCCGCCTTTTTTGCTATTTCTCCATAAGTAGTGAGCTTGCCGTATGGTATTTCACAGAGCAATTTCCATATCTCCTGCCTGAAATTTCCGCCGGCAGGGGCCAACGAAAGCTCGGATATCGCCGGTTTTTTACCCGCAAAATACCTGTCCAGCCATTTTTTGGCGGCATCGAATATAACCAGATTATTTTTAGGAAGCATACGTTCTTTGACGGCGCCGCAAAAATATTTTTGGCCCTCGAGCCACAGGCCTGTAAGGCTATCGCCATCGCTTGCCATCGTGAGATGCCCGACTGGAGAAGTATAATCGGTTGTGTAATACATATCGTTTTCCTCCTAATATAAACCGCCGTGTACGCCGCATTCGACTTTGAGTCGTAAATAAGGTGTTTCGGCATCTTCCGACAGGTTATTCATAGCGAATGAATATTTTCCTTTTGCGGAGCATTTTGGAACCTGGCCAAGATCTTCGCCTTCAAAAAGTTTTTCCAGGCTGTCAGGAAGGTTGCCGCCGTTTTCCATTTGATAAAGCTCTATGGCGCATTCAATCATTTTAAGGTTGCGGACACATTCCTTTTTTATGTTAGCCGCGGTCGCGCAGGCCGACGGATCGGCCGGAAGCGTTTCGGTACAAACGGTGCTGTATTTATATTTTAAGACATTTGTGAAGTCGCCTTCGTTTGAATAAACGACTGTATCCAGACGGCAGCCGTTCAAGCCATAACGGCTTATTTCGAACGGAGCGGATGCGCCTTCGCCGTTAAACGACTTAAAGGTCCAGTTTCCGTCCGCATCGTGTTCGAACAACTGCAATGATGAAATGTTTAATTTAGGTGACGCGATTTTGCTTTCAAGGCTTATCAATTCGCCGTCACTGTCGTAAAGCAGGGTCCTTTTTATAGTACTTTCCGCCCGGGGCTCGCGAAATGCTATCTCCACCGGCATGTTGTTTTCGTTATATTTATAATCCCATCTGTAAATTTCAGAGTTTTCGGCGTTCATGGTAATGACGTTCAGCAGACGGTTCTGACGGTCGTAATTATATGCCTGCCTTACCTTGCCGTCATTTTGCGAATCAAATGTTTTTTTGACGAGCCTGCCGTTCGAATAATAATATATGCTTTCCCTGACGGCCCCGCCGGTGGCCGGCCGCTTGATCTCGCGCATAGCGGAGCCGCTGCGCAAAAACTCGAACTTATACGACGGTTTATCGTAGCGGCCGAAATATTCGAATTCAGAAATCGCGCCTGAATCATCATATTTATAGCATTGCCTTGAGTCTATATTTCCAGCCGGAGAATATCGGGCCTTTTCAGCTATTTTGAATTTATCGCAATATTTATAAATGGTCATCTGTGCGACGCTTCCGTCCGGATCAAAATCGAAGGATTTCGTAATATTACCGGCGTCATCGTATTCTTCATACGATTTTTTGAACGGCGCCCCCGAAGCTTTGCAATAATACAAGCTCATCGATCTGATCTTGTTATTGACGATATATTCGCGAGGATGATCTGTCAACGGGTTGCGGAGCGGTAAAATATAATTGTAGTCAATGCCGTATTTCGATGTCGTGATCAAATCTTGCTTGACAAATTCGGTGAATTGATGGGCCGTCACATATTCAGGCGTGGTCTGGATCATAATAAAAGCTATTACGAGAGATAATAAAAAAATCATATATCTAAAACTCTCCATGAATTTT
>JAKPTH010000668.1 GCA_029571125.1 bacterium | reverse complement strand
ACGATTTAAATATAAGTTATTTTTCTTGACTATAAATTTATTTTCTTATATAATTTTTACCATTAGTCAAAAAGAACGCTCCGGCTCTTTAATCCTCACAAGGCTCACCGGGCGGCGGATTAAAAGGCGGCAGCGATAAATAAAAAAAGGAGTCACGTATGAAGGTTAAAATGCTTGGCAAAAAGGCCGAACTGTGCACGGCCTGCCATGAGTGCGAAAAAACCTGCGCTAACGTTTTTTTCAAAACCCAGGAAATCGAACGCGCCCGTCTTAGAATAAGGGAAGACAAGGCGAAAAAAGAAAAAACAATGATAACATGCACCCAGTGCGGAGTTTGCATTACCATATGCCCTACCGAAGCCATAAGCAGAAATAAAGCCGGAATCGTCGTAATAGACAAAAACAAATGCGTCGGATGCCTTTCCTGCGTCGGCTTCTGCCCCGAAGAAGCCATGTTCCAGTATAAAGAAGACACCCTTCCGTTCAAATGCATTTCCTGCGGTCAGTGCGTTAAAAAATGCCCTGCCGCCGCCATCTTTTTGACGGAAACCGAAATAGCTTAAACTCCATAAGGGCTTCGCGCCGAAACGCGCAAGCCGCAAATTCAAGTATTGAAATTATTAACCTGGAGGGAAAAAGTGGAAAATAAATATTCGATAGAGCAGATCAAAAGCGCTCATAAAATATTAAAAGAGTTTACTTACGTTCCGAAACCCGTCAATAAAGGTTACAGCGGCGAAACTCTTTACGTCAATCTTTCGACGAACGAAATTAAAATCAAACAGGTGACCGAGCGCATGAAAGACGTCTTCATAGGCGGACGCGGCTTCGGGCTCTGGTACCTTTGGAACGCCGTCACCGAAAAAACCAGATGGAACGACCCGGAAAACGAAATAATAATCTCGCCCGGCCCGATAGGCGGCATCACTCAGTATCCAGGCGCCGGAAAATCCCTGGTGGTAAGCCTTTCACCCATAACGGGTTCCGCAATGGACAGCAACGTCGGCGGATACTTCGGACCCTACATGAAATTTTCCGGTTTCGACGCCATCGAGATACAGGGCAAAGCGCCCAAAGACGTGGTCGTTTTCATCGACGGCGACAACGGACGCGTCACCATAGAAGAAGCCCCCCTCGAAGACATAAACAGCCATATCATCTGCGAACAGCTTACCGAACTGTACGCCAAAGACGAAGCGGACAGGCTCCACGTGGCCACCGTAGCGTCCGGCAAAGCCGCCGAACACACCCTTATCGGCCATCTCAATTTCTCTTTCTACGATAAGCGCCGCAAAGGCACGCGCCTTAAACAGGCAGGCCGCGGCGGCATCGGCACCGTTTTCAGAGACAAAAAAATCAAGGGCCTCGTCGTAAGAACGACCAATATAAAAGGCAATTCAAACACTCCTGCCGATCAGGCTCTTTTAAACAAAACCGGAATCAAGCTCCACAAAGAAATCCACCGCAACGACGACAAGCAGTGCCACATGAGAACCCAGGGCACCGCGCACCTCGTGGAAATAATGAGCGACTACGACCTTCTGCCTGTCAACAACTTCAAGTTCGGATCGCACGAAAAAGCAAGGCAGATGGCTTCCTGGGTATGGGAGAAAAAGTTCACGCAGGGCATCCCCGACGGCTGCTGGTTCGGCTGCACGCTCGCATGCGCGAAAGCGGTCGACGGCTTTCAATTGAAAACCGGCCCTTATAAGGGCGATAAAGTCATAGTCGACGGGCCCGAATACGAAACGGTCGCCGGCGTCGGCTCCTGCTGCGGCATATTCGATCCGGACGCGGTCGTAGAGCTCAATTTTTATTGCGACACCTACGGCGTCGATACCATCTCCTTCGGAACCCTTACGGCTTTCGCCATGGAATGCTTCGAAAATAAAATAATAACCGAAAAAGAAACGGGCGGACTCAAGCTCAACTTCGGAAATCATGAAGCGGCTCTCGAACTTCTTCACCAGATGGCCCGCGGCGAAGGCTTCGGAAAAGTCGCAGGCATGGGCGTACGCAGAATGAAAGAGTATTTCGTTAAAAACTACAACGCGGATCCGAAATTTTTACAGGACATAGGCATGGAATGCAAAGGTCTCGAATATTCGCAGTATGTTTCAAAGGAATCGCTCGCTCAGCAGGGCGGCTACGCGCTCACCAACAAAGGCCCGCAGCACGACGAAGCGTGGCTCATATTCATGGACATGGTCAACAACCATATTCCGACATTCGAAAACAAAGCGGAAGCTCTCCATTATTTCCCGCTTTTCAGAACATGGTTCGGATTGAACGGACTGTGCAAGCTTCCCTGGAACGACGTCGAGCCCGAAGACAACCCGAAAACCGACGAGCCTGCAAAAGTTCCCGAACACGTTCAGAACTACGTAGATCTTTTCAACGGCGTCACCGGCAAAAAAATAGACAAAAAAGAGCTCATCAGGATGTCCGAAAGGGTTTATAATTTTCAGAGGGTTTTCAACCTCAAGATGGGCTTCGGCACCAGAGAACACGACATTCCGCCGTACCGCTCGGTCGGCCCGGTAACCTGCGAAGAATACGAATCGCGCAAAGACCGTTACGACAAGCAGCTTAAAGAAAAAGCCGGAATCAGCCCCGAAGGCCTTTCGACCGAAGAAAAAGTCAAAAAGATGCGCGAATACCGCGAGAAGCAATATCAGATGCTGGTGGACGCGGTCTACAAACGCCGCGGCTGGAACGAAAAAGGGATCCCGAAACTCGAAACTCTTAAAGACCTTTCGATCGATTTCGAAGACGTAGTTAAAATCGTAAAAAGCAAAATGTAATAACGCCTTTTACCGCCCGAAAGCCGCGCGCATAACTGACTGCGCAAGGCTTTCGGGCGTAACCGGGCGTATTTAACCGCAGTATTTTTAACAGCAATGATTATGGCCGAAAACACTAAATTTGACATAAAAAGCATATCCAGATCCGAGTTCGAAACGCAATTTTATAAGCGCAATCCTCCCGGGTCGTCCGGCGCGCTGAAAACTAAAAAGGTGGCCATAGCCGGCGCCGGCGGACTCGGCTCCAACGTCGCGGCCGCTCTGGTGCGCGCCGGCGTTTATAATCTCATAATAGCCGATTTCGACCGGATAGAACTTTCCAATTTAAACAGGCAGCAGTTTTTCTACGAACAGGCCGGCCTTCTCAAAGTCGCCGCGCTGAAAGAAAATCTTCTAAAGATTAACCCTTACATCAACGTGACCGCGCTATCCGAAAAAATCTCCGCCGAAAATGCGGCGGCTATATTCGGCGAAGCCGATCTGCTCGTCGAGGCTTTCGACAGGGCGGAAATGAAAGCCATGCTCATAGAAGCCTGGTGCACGGCTTATCCGCAAAAGTTTATAGTGGCGGCTTCGGGTCTTGCCGGAACCGGCCGCTGCGGGCTTATTAAAACGAGCGTCTACGGAAAGCTTGTAATATGCGGCGACCAGCGGAGCGAAGCCAGCGAGGCAAACGGGCTCATCGCACCAAGAGTGGCCATGGTGGCCGCTATGCAGGCAAACTGCGCGGTCGAGATTTTATTGACGGGAGGCGTTAAAATTTGATATCGGTAAACGAACAGCCGCTCGCCTGGCGTGAAAATCTTAGCGTAAGCGAGCTTCTTAAAATATGCAAATATTCTTTTCCGCTTATAATCGTCAAAATCGACGGTGAAATAGTGGCGAAGAGCGAATACGAAAAATTCATGGTGCCGGACGGCGCAAACGTCAGCGTAATACACTTGATGAGCGGCGGTTAAAAATCATGACGAACCATGCCTTTAGCTATCAGTTACTGCTTATAACCAAAGATATTCAGCTGGCCGTAAAGCTCGATGAAGCTTTAAAAGCGCCAGCGCCTCAGGCGTATTCGTTGTATATAGCCCAGAACTCCGAAGCGGCGCAAAAAGACCTTACGGTTAGAAATTTCGACGCCGTCATAGCCGATCCGGCGTCGCTGAAACTAACCGCCTCGCAGATTATAAAGACCGTCAAAAAAATCAAGCCTGAAAGCGCCATAATTCTTATCGGCGAAAGTTTCGCTTCCGAAGCTGAGGCGGACGCAGCTTACGGACTCGGAGCGCAGTCGTGCATCAGCCCGGAAAAATTCAACGCCGAAGATTTCATTTTAAAAATAAAACATGCTATAACGCGTCAGAAACATTTCAATTCGGCTTTAAAAGACGCCGAAAAAGCTGTCGAAGCCAAAAGCCGTTTTCTGGCGGTCATGAGCCATGAAATAAAAACTCCCATGACCAGCATCGTGGGCATGAGCGATTTAATGCGAAAAACCGCTCTCACACCGGAACAGCTCGAATACGTGGATATAATCAACAAATCGTGCGAATACCTTTTAAAAATCATAAACGACATTCTGGATGTTTCCAAGCTCGAGTCCGGCAACCTCACCATAACTCAAAATCGTTTCAGCATAGATGAAATCGTAAAATCGGCGCATGAAATGCTTCTTGTAAAAGCGCGCGAAAAGAATATAGATTTCACATGCTCGGTGGCGCGGGATATAAACGACAAATTCACCGGCGATTCTCTCAGAATCAGGCAGGTTTTAATAAACCTCTGCTCGAACGCGATTAAATACACCGACAGGGGAAGCGTCTCTCTGGCGGTCAAAACGGTATCTTCAAAGCCCGATTCGGTAAAGCTGTCGTTCGAAATCACGGACACTGGAATCGGAATAGAAACCGAAAAGCAGAAGGAACTTTTCATGCCCTATTATCAGATCGAAGACACCGGGCTCCTTAAAAAAGACGGCCACGGCCTTGGACTGGTGATATCAAAAAAAATAATAGAACTCATGAACGGAAATTTATACTTTGAAAGCAGGCACGGGAAAGGGTCCAAGTTCTGGTTCATACTCGAATTGAAAAAAAGCGGCGAAGAACGTGCCCAGGACGTTACGCCTTCAGAAACTGCGGCCGATATCAAAACTCCCGCGCCGGCGTGCGAAACGATTTTTAATTTCGGCGAAAACTTTTCGGTGCTTATAACCGAAGACAATTCTTTCAATCAAAAATTGATCCACTCTTTCTTGATAAAAAAAGGCGTTAAAAAAATCGAGATAGCCGCCAACGGAGAGGAATGTTTCAATATATGCAAACGCCAGCATATACCAGTCGTCATAATGGACTGCCAGATGCCGGTGATGGACGGTTTAACCTCCGCCGCGCTTATACGCGAATACGAAAGATCGGCCGGAAGGCCTCGCTGCGCGATAATCGCTCTTACGGCGGACACTGTTTACGGCACGCGCGAAAAATGCATAAGGGCCGGAATGGACGATTATTTAACCAAGCCCATCGATTTCGACTTGCTTTACGGCAAATTAGTTAAAATAGCGGCCTGCGGAAACTCAAAAAATTGGAGCGATGATAAAATGAATAAGGAAGAGCCTTTACAACAGGAAAAATCCGAAATAATAAAAAACGAAAATGAAGACTTGATATTCGATCCCAAATTGATATCCGATTTAAAAAAGCTTCAAATACCAGGCAAACCCGATATCATTTGCCAGCTTTTCACTATTTACCTCAAAGAGACCAGCGCCAAGATCGAATCCTTAAAAGAGGCCTTAAGAGAAGGCGCCGCCGACTCGATAAGGCATATAGCGCATAACTTGAAATCCAGCACGGCCAACGTAGGCGGAGTCCGCCTCTCCGCCATATTCAAAAAACTCGAAAATAAAGCTAAAAATAACGAAACAGAAAACCTTGAAACTTTTATCCCGGAAATCGATTCCAATTATAAATCTTTGAACGAAAAACTAAGGCAATTAATCGACGGCAAGGAGATTCTATGAACGATAACGGCACCATTAAAAACGAAACATTTAAAGTTCTCGTAGTGGACGACGAAAGCAGCGTGAGATTCCTTCTCACGCAGATGCTGGAAGGCGAAGGTTACGAAGTTATAGAGGCCTCCGACGGCGAAAGCGCGATAGAAATTTTTAAAGCCGAAACTCCGGATATGATTCTTATAGACGCTATGATGCCGATATTGGACGGCATGAGCACCTGCCGCATGCTCAGAAGGCTCGACACCGGCAAAAACGTTCCGGTTTTGATGATAACCGGTCTCGACGACGACAGCGTCGTCGACATGGCTTTCGAATCCGGCGTTTCGGATTTCATCACGAAGCCTTTTCAATTCAGCGTTCTGCGTCAGAGAGTAAAGCGCATGCTGCGTTTGAAGACCGCGGAATCGATGCTCGAAGAAAAATTGGTGAACGAACGTTCAATTACCGAGCTCGTAAACGACGGAATAATAATAACCGACGTAGGCAACCAAATAATTTCATTCAATCCGTCCGCGGAAATTATTTTCAATTATAAAGCCGCCGACATAATGGGGCGCAAAATATCCGAACTGATCCCCGAACTCACCGACGAAGCCGTAAAGCAGGACTCCGAAGCGGCCGGAGACAATAAAAACATAAAAATTAAAAAAGAGACCGTCGGTCAAAAAAGCGACCGGACTCAAATCCCCATCGGATTAACTTTAAACGGCCTCGATTCAGGCAACAAGCTTATCAGCGTGCACGATCTCACCGAAAAAAAGCAGACCCAGAGCACTATAAAAATGGCGGAGATGGTCTTTGAAAACATAAGGGAAGCCATATGCGTAATAGATTCCGGCTGCACCGTCCAATTCACCAATCCGGCATTTTGCGCCCTGAGCGGCTACAGCGAGCCGCAGATAATCGGCCAGTCCATTAAGCTCATAATGCCGGACGCCAAAGTCCAGGCGGCTTTTGACGCGACAATCAGCCATATTAAAGCCGGCGAGCAAAAGCAGGCTGAATTTATACTTTCGACGAAAGAGCATCCCGAATGCCATGTTCTCATGATTATAAACCATATAGAAGCCGGCGTATCTATGCCTTCGAAATACGTCGTAATATTCCACGACATAACCGAGCAGGTGAAACTCAGGGCCAAACAGGAAGCTCTTCAGAAACAGGCGGCAGGCATACAGAAAATGACTCTTTTAAGCACTATTTCCGCCGGCATTATTCACGAAATAAATCAGCCTCTAAATTCAATTAAAATACTCGCCGACAGCCTCCTTTTCCTGAATAAAAAAGGAAAGACGGTCGAAATTTCAAAAATATTCGAAAATCTCCAGAAAATTTCCGACCAGATAGTCAGGATCGATGAAATCATAAAGCAAATGAGGGCTTTCGCGGGATACAGACAGGGCCAGGCCACCACCAAGTGCGATCTGAACGCGGCCATAGAAAAAACGCATGAAATGTTAAAGCACCAGCTCGACATGAAGGGAATAAAGCTGAAGAAAAAGCTGGGCGCCAATTTAAACGACGTGCCGGGCAACGTGAATATAATCGAGGAAGTGGCCGTAAACCTGATCGTTAACTCCATTCAGGCGCTTGAAAAAATAAGCGGCAGGGAAAAGGAGATAGTTTGTGAAACTAAGCTCGAAAACGATAAAGTAATTTTTGAAGTTTCGGACAATGCTACCGGCGTCGAAGAAGAGCTAAAAGAAAGAATATTCGACCCGTTTTTCAGCACCAAAACAATGGAAGGCGGAATGGGCCTCGGCCTCGCCATAGTAAGCACGATCCTGAGCAGCTACAACGGAAAAATAGAAGTTTTCAACAACGACCGCGGCGGAGCGACTTTTCATGTAGAGCTGCCGGCCGCTTCATCTAAAACGCCGGCCTGCGAAAAAAATAAAGCGAGATAAAAAGAATTGAACATCCTCATCGTAGACGACGACAACGCCAGCCGCGAAAGCATATCGCAGTTTTTAAAAGAGCTTGGGCACGACGTAACCGAATGCCCGGACGGAGTTTCTGCTCTCAAAAAATTTCTGCCCAATTATTACGACATTATCTTTTCCGATATTAAAATGCCTCTTATGTCCGGCATCGAACTTGTAAAAAAAATCAGGACGCTCCCCGGCGGCAACGACGTCAATATAATACTTTTTACCGGTTTCAGCGAAACGCAGAGCGCCATAGAAGCTTTGAAATTCGGAGTTTACGACTACCTGCTGAAGCCTATCAACGTCGAAGAAGTGGTAAGCTCCATCGAAAGGATTTCACAATTTAAAATCCTCAAAAAGAAAAACGAGCTGCTATCGGTTAAAAGAGAAAACGCGCATCAGGAACCCGCACTTACTGCCGCCGGAACCCCGGAAGCCAGCGCCGTAATCCCTCCGGTAATCGTCGAAAATTCTGACGCTGCCGCCGAAGCCGACCGCAAAGCGTCTCCGAAGCATTCTCCGGTATTCAAGTACAGCATTGGCATGAATAAAATCGGAGTGTTCTGCGGCGAAATGAAAAAGATTTTCAATTACGCAAAAATGCTTCATGAAGACAGGAGCATACCCGTTCTTATCGAAGGCGAAACCGGTTCCGGCAAGGAAATGGTGGCGCAATTCATTCATTACGGCGAAACCGGCGGCAGCGAACTTCCATTCGTAGATTTAAACTGCGCCTGCATTTCGCCGAGCCTTTTTGAAAGCGAGCTTTTCGGTTACGCGCCCGGCGCTTTTACCGGCGGCCTCGACAAAGGCCAGCCTGGAAAACTCGATATAGCTAACAACGGCACGATTTTTCTCGACGAAATCGCCGATATGCCTCTTGAAATGCAGGCAAAACTTTTAAGGGTAATTCAGGAAAAAGAATATTACAGGGTGGGCGGATTAAAGAAGATTAAAACCAATCTAAGGATAATCTGCGCCACTAACATGCGGCTCGAAGACCGCGTGCTGGAAGCCAAATTCCGGCAAGACCTCTATTACAGGCTTAACGTCGGAAGAATATATATACCTTCGCTGCGCGAACGGCACGACGAAATAATTCCTCTAGCCATGCTATTTTTAAAAGATATTTCCGAAAAGAAAGGTAAAAAATTCAAATTTATCAGCGGCGACGCGGAAAAGCTTCTTCTTAATTACCGCTGGCCCGGAAATATAAGGCAATTAAAAAATGTAATCGAAAGGGCCGTATTCATGTATGACGCGGCAACTTTAACGCCGGAGCATCTGGACGTATTAATCAAATCCGATCCGGGCACGGCCGCATATGCGGCCGCAGAGCGTAAAACCGACTTAAAAAAAGCCGGTTTCACGACTGATTCGCCGAGCTGCCTTCTTGATTTCAGCCTGCCCGCAACCGGCGTTTTTCCACTAAACGACCATATAAATTCTATAATAAAAAAAGCCCTCGCTTTAAACGGATATAATAAAACCAGAACTGCAAAATATCTAGGCATTACGCGAAGGACCCTGTATTCTTATCTTAAAAATATTCCCGGGTTATAATTTTATAAAACCCGGCCGGCTCATTTTTCAACTTTTAAAAATAAAAAAAAAACTCATTCATATGAATGAGGCATGCCTGTTATTCTAAAAATAATTCCGGCAAAATTAGGGGTAGGTATGAAGTTAGGCAAATACTTGCCTTAGAGAAAATCTATTGATAACTTATAAACAACATTTTTAATTACAATACTTAATTAGCAAATAGCATGCCAATTGTTTTTACTAAAATTTATCATTTTTTTTATTAATTGTAACTATTTTTGTTAATTATTCAGTCAAATCACGATGCGTTGTGTGTAATTTTTACGCATCGTGATGACTTCGTGATTAATTTTTGAATAGATGACGGTCAGAATTTAAAAATTAAATGGCGGATGGTGAATAAGCGGCAGGTCCTGTTCGATAATATGGGCCGTATAAAAATCGGCAAAATGAAGAATGGTCAGTAAAGGCGTTTCGCGGTGGGCGACGTCTTTTCCCTGTGGAATGTACTGGCCGTCATGATAAGTGATGGCCTGGGCCTCGTCGGCAGAAAGGTCTATATACTTTGAAACCAGGAACAGCGAACGGATAGCCACCTGCATTTCAACGAGATCCTTATTTATTTCATAAGCCTTTTTGGATTTAA